>JAESTW010000770.1 GCA_016763395.1 Kofleriaceae bacterium | reverse complement strand
CTCTTTTGATATCCCCTCCCTGATTGATTTTCTTTCTCTTTAACTTCCCCTCCCTTGATATCCCCTCCCTGATTGATTTTCTTTCTCTTTGATATCCCCTCCCTGATTGATTTTCTTTCTCTTTGATATCCCCTCCCTGATTGATTTTCTTTCTCTTAACTTCCTCCCTGATTGATTTTCCCCTCCCTGATTGATTTGATTAATTCCCGTCTCTGGTTGATTTTATTAATTCCCCTCTCTGGTTGATTTGCCTATCTGTTTCCGAATCGACGTATCTGGCCATCATCAAGCCGCGCCAACGACGCGAGTATCTTGCAGTCACACCTAGCAGGGGGCATTTCCACAACGGCTCACCCTCGGTTTGGAGCACTTCCCATACTCTGGGCACAGCGAAGCCAGCCACTCAACGGAAGCTAAGAATCGTTCGCAATGTCCTCCTTGGAACTAAGCTCTACGCTCAGCTCACCGGTGCGGCGGCGCAGGTGATCCTAGCTTGATGTTTGAGCTGATACGTACCGTACGGAAACTCGGCATCTTCGCCTTTACGCCAAGCCTCGTAGGCCTCGCGATATTCTTGGTACCAAGACCTCAGACGCATCAGTGCTTCGACTCGGGCCCATTTATTTATTCCCCCAACCCGAGGACTCAATCCAAACTTCTTGGCGTAGGTATTCGGAGTAGCGGTCAAGCGTTGCCTCAAAATGAAGAACACGCCCATGTATCGGCCGTTCTTACTGGCAATGCGCTTTCGCTCCTTTTTCTCCTGTTGGCGAACTAGTCGTCCAAACTCTTTGCTAGCAGCCGCATCGCTCAGCGACTCCAGTACAGGAGGACGAGAAAAGGTCAGTGTAATCTCTGCGGGCATCTCACCCTCATCGCGATAGAACTTCTCGGGCCGGACAACCGTGATACTCGCGTTCTTGTCTTGCCACATTCGGCGCACGCCCGGCCAGTCTTTACCCCGTTGTACCAGCTGCGCCGCAACCGGATTGGCCATTAGATACATAAGCCTGTCGAGTATGTCGACGTCCTCTACGAGCGTCACTACCGAAGTTTTCTCAGTCGACCACATTCCTTCTGTTCGCCCGGTTTCACAGTTGAGAATCTTTGACACGTACATGTGTACGTACTTGTAGAAGCTGGGTAGATTGGCCTCACGGTCCGTGAGCAACGCGTGCCAGTGGTTTGACATCACAATCATCGCGTGAACCTCGACGTTGAATTTCTCGGCCGCGATGGCACTGACGTAGAGAAATGCCTGCTCGACGATAGGCCGGGGACGCATTAAGAACATGCGCTGGGAGATGCGACGGCTGATAAAGTGGGTATTTCCGGGACAGATTGGGCGTGGTGGTGTCATTTCCCTGTCCGTATCGGCGATTCGCTGCGGAAGTTGCTAAGAAATCAATCAGGGAGGGAAAAAAAGAGAAGTTGCTAAGAAATCAATCAGGGAGGGAGGGAAAAAGAGAGGGAACCGAGCCCACTCTTTCATATCCGCTCTGCCCGCTTAGGCCTTGGTATACCCTGCTGCGACAAGCGTCTCTACAACACTATCAAAAGCTGCTGCTGCTGCCTCTGGGCTGTCTAGCGTCTCTTCAATCTCGGTCTCAATGCTACTGCCCTCGGTTTCGATCTCAACTTCAATCGTCTTGCCAGCACGCTTGATTTTGTACTTCGCCTTTTTATTTTTCACCGTCGGTACTGCAGCAACCGGCTCGGGAGCTTTTTCAGCAGGGCCAGTACCTGAGTCATCGTAGCCCTTTTTGCGCTTCTGTGTCGCTACTTTCTCAAGCTCGGCGGAGGCTTTGTCCGAACTCCCCATCTCTTTGACCTTGGTCTGCCCGTTGGCGCCAATTCGACCGTAGTTGACGATAAACTCAGTTCCTTCGACTTTGCCACGCCAAAACTTGGCCGAGGAACCGTCTTTAAACTCTAGGTAAATTGCCCATTCACTCATATTTTGGCTCCGGTAGTCGTAGAAGAATTACTCGCGGAAGAAGTTGTCGTAGCGGTCGTTGCAGAAGAAATTGCCGCCAACCTCGAAAGCATATCCGCTCCGCGTTTCTTGTCTGTCATGTACACATATGCCGCCCAACCGCGAAGTTGCTCAAGGCTTTCCTTTGCCTCTTGTCCGCGCTCGAGTTTGTAAATCGCTGTCCGGATCTGCCTAAGCATAAAGCGCGGCACTCTCGCATCTTCTGCACTCTCTGCCTTATTGACAACAAGCCCTGTCACTCGTTGCCGCCGCCCACTGCGAAGAATTCTGGTTTTGGAGTCCTTGATAACAAAGCCCTCCGCGGACACGATCTTGCGCACCGCGTGCCTAAGACGCATCACTGGAGCCTCTTTCCCCTCACCATGCCAACTAAAGGTCAAATCATCTGCATAGCGCGAGTACTTTAGTCCGATGGAGTTCGCCAGCCCGGTCAAACGGCAGTCCAGTCGCATGCACAGTGCATTAGTGAGTGACGGACTCGTTGGTGCGCCTTGCGGAAGCCCCCGCGCTCCAATCGCCACGTAGTGTTTCCTGCCCCGCAGCATAAGCTCCTCTCGGGGAAACTCGGTGCACAAAAGGGCCATTAAGGTAGCGACTTGCTCGCCATAGCCCGCCTTGCGCAGCAGCCCCTTCACCCGATTTGTCGTAACCGAGGGAAAGAAATCCTTAATATCAAATTTGAATACAACGCTTGCTCCAGCATGTACCGCTGCGTTGGTCACAGTGCTTCGTCCTGGTACGAAGCCATGTGCTGCGCCGTGAATCGGCAAATGCTCCGATATTGTCCGAGCAATCCATGCCTGGGCCTTTTTCAGTTCAGGCTTCGGTGCACTAATTAGTCGCCGACCACCGTCGCGCTTGGGAACCGTCCAATAGTGATAGTGACAGCCCGTATCGACCTCTCGGTTGAATACCAGCCAACGCAGTTTAGGAATTCCAATGCCCAGTCGCTTGGCCAATCCCAGTGCATCCGCAATCGGCGGCAAGTCATTGGACTCGAGCCGGCCCTTTGGGTCTTCTACATCGTAGACATCGACATCGGGCGTGTCGTGATAGAAAACACCGCGTCCGACATGGACGATGTGCGCTTCGCGGTAACTTTTCCAAGCCTTCTTTTGCAGAATTTTTCGGACAACTCTTTCTTCGTCACGCTTTTTTCGATAGCGTTTTCGCTCGGCAGCAGTGAGAGTTGAGGTATCGACATTGTCGATTAGTCCCTGCCGTTCCAGCTCTGAATACACCCAAGTGTGAATACCTCCTGCCTCGGCGATAACAGTCCACTCCACACGCTCGGACGTGGAGTGAGCCTGAGGAGATTCAGACTGAGGTTTAGCAGACTGAGGTTTAGCAGTCTGAGGGTTTTGATTTGTGTCGCTTGCGGTCATGCGTAGTTCAGAGCCGCGTCGTAAAAAGTGGAGAAGGGATTGAGAGCTACTATCCTACACGGGACACGGTAGGCTCACCGGTGAATCCCCCTATAGGGGTACCTGCACTACGGATAAACCGCAGTTGTGAGGTTGGTCCAGCTATCCGTGGTGCAGGTACCCCTATAGGGGAGATTCACCATGAATAGCCTACCTTGTGGCGATTGTCCGAAGACTGTACCTGGACGGCGCTACGCCGCCCGATGGCTAACTTTTTCCCAATCCCTTCTCCAAAATCTTATTAAGACGCTACGTGGCTGCCCCCTTATTGTCCAGTGTTTGATCCATTAAACTGACTCTGTTGCACTTGCATCGATAAATCCGCGATCGGCACAAGTGGATAAACGTTTGAAATACTCGTCGCGTGCATCTTCTGGACGATTGAAGAACTGCTGACTCATTCGCATTTGGTCCGGATGAGGTCCCCAACGGACAACAACCTTTTTGTCATTGAGGGAAACACGCATAATCGTGATTTCTTCTCGGTGTCGCCGAATAAGCATTCGAGTCTCGGCCCGAATAAGCTTGCGTCCCTCCTCAGTCTCTCGGGCTTTTTCTAAGTCAGCCTGGCGACGTGAATACAACAAACGCAGTGCGATCATCGGCACAGTTGGCCCCTCGCGCAATCCCGCACGGCGAAATTGCGGGCTCGTGCAACTTGCGTCAACGGTGCGCCCCTCCCGATCTAAGGTAAAAGAGGTCTCGTAGTTCCGATGTGCCTCTGTGTCCGAGACGACGCCTTCGATTCTGATCCCCTCGTTGCCCAAATCGTGCACCACCGTGATCTGTACCTGTCCTTCCACCGCCAATAGACGATGAGCAGACTCCTCCTGGTCATCACGAAAGCGAAGTAATTCAGGGTCTATATCGGTCGCAAAGAGTGGGCGAAGGATGAAACGCCCAGAGGCGAGATCATTGACAATATTGCCGTTTTGCATGAGAGACAACAACGCGTTGCGCAGTTCTGGCTCTCCAGCCTTAATTTTGCCCGCCAATTCGGACAAGCTAGCCGGCGCTATCGTTAAGACTTTGGTCACTTTCTTAACTAGTCCGCTGTCGACATCATCACCAAAGAGATCAAAGGTCGCAATTCCCGCCCAACCGGCATCCGTCCAGCCGCTCATCGCGAGAGTAAGTGTGGCTTCACCCAGATCAAACACATAGAAGGCCGGTAAACCTGCGCCAACCAAGTGTACTTCTACTGATTGAATGTGAGGCAAGAGCCTAGAGAGAAAGCTAAGTCGACGACGGCCCCAGGTTCTGATGATGGCAGGAATGTCTCCCTCGTACTCACCACTACTGCCTTCGATAACCAGATCCCAAGGCTCAAGTACGATGCGAGGAACCTGTCCGGGAACAAGCTCATATCGAAGTGCCCTGGGCGAGGTCTTCGCCCGCTGTGTCCGAAGCGTGAACAGCACGTTGTACAGGTCGACCGGCGCTATCGAAAACCGAGTTGCTGGCAACGTTGATGCTGCCTGCATCTGCCCCAATGCCCGAACCCACCGGTAGGGAACTTTGATCTTTCGCTCGCTCAGCCCTTCGTCATCAGTGTCCGAGGGTTCGATGCTAGCGCTGAGATTTTCAAACGCCAATGTTGCCCCGCGGTGGGAGCGAAGTTGAGCCAAACCATCGATGGCGGAGGCAAGATCAATATGCGTCGTGCCCGTCGTGACCTTGGACGCCTTGTAGGCCTTGTCCGCTTTCAGTTCTAAGCGCGCATAAGCTGATTCGTCAGCGGAGAACACTTCGAGTGACACACTCTCGTCAGTGATTGTGAGAACCGGATCAAGTGGTGCTTCATCGTCGATTTCTTCTGAGTATTTTCGCTCAAGAAATGCCTGCTGTGCCTCCCAAAGCTCTTTGGTCGCGCGCTGGCCTTGTTTGAGAAGATAGGCCAAGTAGTCCGAGCGATCACTGGCCTTGAATCGGCTATCACTGGTCAAAATCTCAGCCATAGTCAACATCGCGTCTCGGGTTAGAGCCGGAGTCTTGAGATCCAGACTGGCACACGGACCACTTCGCTCACCATCCACGGACAAGGTTAGCGAGAGCGAATCACCCTCCTTCTCTACTTTGGCTTCTGCGTAGCGGTGGCTACACGACTCGAATCTCCCATTACTTGAACTCATGAGCGCTCCTCCCAAATCGCCGCCTTCGCAGCCCGCCTCTGTAAGCTTCGAAGCGCACGATAGGTCGCAGCGCGGACAGCATCGATCTCTTTTTTGTTCTCAAGCAAAGCGGACAACACTCCTTCTGCTTCACTTCCACCAATTCTGCCCAGCGCCGCAATAGCTGCCAAGCGGCTTGAATCGCTTCCAGACTCCTTGGCCGCCTTTCCAAACTCCGTTACTCGCTTCTCCCCAATCATGGTTCCGACTGCAGCCCGACGAGAACTATCGTCTTTTAGCATATCAACTCCACTCTTCAGCGCCGCTTGGACCATCGGACGAAGAGCTGCATTGTCCCCGACAACTACGCCGCCGAGCAATTTCTCGGACAACTTCGGCAATCGAGCTGCAAGCCCCGCAGACGCAGCGGAGCGAACCCCAGGCTGAGTATCCGAGAGTAGCGACTGAAGCCCTTTCACGTCCTTGTCGTTGCCCAGCTCCGAAATATACTGAACTGCAGTACTTCGAAGATACTCTGGCAAATCAGTGTTACCGATCGCGGCTATCGCAACCTTGGATACATTGGCTTGTATTCGCTGCGCAGCCCACAATCCGGCGGTCCAGGCTTCTAGTGCCCTTTTGATTCGTTGAGCACCGACCTTGTCATTTTGTCCGGCAAACTTCTTCTTTGCGTCAGCGTAGGCTGTTGCGGCCTTCCCAAGAGCACTTTCCAGTTCCCCTGAGAGCGATTTGGCTTCCGCCGCTCCAACAATCCAAGATGCATCACAACGGTCTCCAACACCACTAGAGAGCAACATCTCCTTCAGCTTACCAACCGGACAAGCGCCCCGACGAATTAGCCCCTGGCGAAGATTCGCCCGCAAGCTCAGATTAGACACACTGCCGAGTTGGTTGATCAAGGTATCGACATCACCGAACCAAGAGAGAAACACTGCAGCCGGCGCGTTGATGTACGAATCGCTACTACTGAGTGCCAAGAGTTTCGTCCGAGTCTCCTGGCCGGGAAAGATTCGTTGCAAAGCTTCAAGAGCAGTGCTGCCCACCGAGTAGTCACCCATCTTGATTATATCCGCGAGAACACCCTCAGACTTCTCTGAGCCCAAGCGACCCAGCTCGTGAATCGCCGCGTTGCGAATCTCGTATGTCTCTAGCTTGTCCGCCGCAATCCCCTCCAGGAAAATCCGGCTAGCATCGTCCCCCGCGTAGCGCAGTCCGGTGAATGCACGCTCTCGCAAAATCTGGCTACCTTCACGGGCAAGATTTTCGACGCGAGCCCGAACCCGAATACTGGCTTCCTCATCGAGATGAGGTAGCATTCGTCCCATAGCCTCGACGATGGCTGGAATCATTTCGGCATCCTCTGGCTCCAGCTCGTTTGCCGTTTCAACCAGACCTTCGAGTTCTTCCAAGGCGCGACTATCACCGAGCGATCCCATGGCCCGAATGGCTCGTTGCCTCTCCTCTTGCTCGCCCGCCTTGAATACCAAGAGCAGAGCTTGGAAAGCCTGTGGATCTTGCCGAGCAGCCAAACCTTCCGCCGCCGGTAAGACAAGTTCTCGTCGTCCTTCGCGAAGTGCTGAGGCCAAGGCGCCAACGCTCGCATCTTCCATCTGCTGGGCTCGATAGGCCAGCACCAAACAGGCGGCGACTCGAACCTGAAGATCGCGGTCTTGCAGTAACCCCTCCAAGACTTCTTCTGCGTCTCGTCCGGGCATGAAACGCAGAAGAGTATTTATGGTTATGCAGCGAATCCCTGCATCTTTGCTCGAGACGAGTCTGCTGGCATGGCCGAGGGCTAACTCCACGTCCTGGAATTGCACAAGTGTCTCGCCCTCGTCATCGTACTTTATTTTTGCCTCTCGATCACTGAGAGACTTCGCAGCAATCTGCAGTAGCCACTCCCTATTGTCTTCGAGGTCCTCGGACAAAACTAGATCGACAAGAAATTCAACCACTACTGAGCTTGCGATGTCATCTAGCGCATCAAATAGCTCGTAGCGTTCTGCAGTCTCGTCCGGATCGTTTTCCAAGCGATTGACAATGGCCAACGCAGCTGCAGTATGAGCTGCTTCGTTCCTGCCAAACTCACACAGTTCTACTAAAGCAGTACAAGCATCGTCCTGGTAGTCGTCGGAGTACAATAGCGCACTTAGAACATCAACAGTGCGAATGTCTCCTCGCTGCGCCAACGCCTCGGCTGCACGCAGTCGCAAGTCTTCATGTTCGCTCTCCATGGCGCGACTCAAAGCGCCCATCACACGCTCGTCCGAGGAATTGAACAAGCGGTCCACAACATTGAGACGGATGTCCGAATATCTGCTGTCCAGGGCAAGTAGCCACGGATCGAGACTGCCCGCGGGATAGAGTTGCGACAACTGCGATAGACCGTAACGTCGAACTTCGGAAACAGGCGCATTAATGCTGCTCTTGGCCAGCTCCAGTGCCTCAGCCGACTCTTCTGCCTTGGCGACAAGATCATTGACCGCGCCACGTCCGACATCCGCCGCAGAACAACTGAGTTCGAGACGCAAAGGCTCAAGCGAGCCATCGGGATAGAGGCTGCGTACTGCTGCGACCGCGCTTCGGCGAACCATATGATGCGGATCTCCCAAAGCCCGCTGTAACACTGGCAATACCGCATCTCGTCCGACCAGTGCATCGTCAGCGATCACCGCCAGTCGTGCTACAGCATCGCGGCGCACTCGGTGGGTCTCGTCCGAATTCCCTGCACGAGCAGTCTGCCGAACCAAGCCGGCGTAGGTGCCAAAGACCAACTTGGCCTCTTCTAAGGGCGCGCGAACACCATCGGCCGCCGGCACAGTTCCCAATAGCTCAAGTAGGCGTCCGGTCTCGCTCGTCGCAGTGGATTTACTGCCCGACTTTGATGCAAAGAGGCTTCGGATCCACCCGATTTTTCGTGCGGGCTGGCCCTCTCGGTCCCAGTTGGTAAAGGGAATACGGGGGCGGGCCGCGCTAGCCGGTCCAAGTAAGGTTTTCGCCTCTCGCCAAAACGCCAACGCCTGTCCGCGCAAGCTGAGAACCTGGGTAGCGGCATAGCGCTGAACTGGATCATCGCTAGCCAGAGCATCAACCAACACCTGCAGACGTGTCTCTTGATCGGTCTCGGAAGGCCAGTCCTTGCGTTCGCTCGCCTTCTCGCCCTTGCGAGGGCCAATCAGCTCAGCAGCAAGCTTCTTGTGATCTGCACTACCGCGAATTTCTAGAACCCGTGCCGCGGCATAGCGGATCTCAGGTTGCACAGCGCACAGGGCAGACAAGAGCAAATCTGGCGCTTCATCGGCTGAACTCAGCGCAAGGTCGCGCGCCACAATCACTGCAAACACCAAGTCTTGAATCTCTCGTTTGTCGTCTTCTAGTCCTTTTAGTATTCCGCGAACACCGTCCGGACCAAGTGCCACAAAGCCCATGATGGCTCCTCGGCGAAGTGGCAGATGGTCGTGAGACAAGGTTCCGGACAAAACGGGGAGCGCTCGAACATCGCCCAGTCGAGATAGGCCTTCCGCGAGCCACGAGCGTACGGCCAAGTCCTCGTGATTGAGTCCGGACACGAGCATCGACTCATCTCCCGGTTGACATGCTGTAGCCAAACCGCGTGCAGCCATTTCTCGGACACCTCCGTTGGGGTCGCTCAAAAGACTCGTGTAGTAGTCAAGCAGTTCGTTGGATCCCAAATCGGCAATTGCGCTGGCAGCTCGGGCTCGCAAGTCCTCATCGGGGCGATTTCTATCGACCTCGGGGACCGCCAAAAACTCTCGAATCGGCGCCTCACAACGAGCATCGTGGCGGCGGGCGCAAAGCTCCATTGCGCGAACTCGCAAGCCGTAGAAGACACTGGAAAACGCAATTGTAAAGCCGCTGGCATGCTTGGCATCAAGACGATCCAAGGCCTCGATCGCGGCTATGTAGACCTTGGGCGCGTCGTCTTCAATACATTTGACAACGAGCGGAACAAGCTCGCTGGCGCCCGCTTTGGGAACCCCTTGAAGACCGAGAAGCCGAACCGCAACACATCTTGAGTT
>JAESTW010000769.1 GCA_016763395.1 Kofleriaceae bacterium | reverse complement strand
GTACGAATGCTGATGGAAAAGCGGACAGTTGCCAAGACTGGACACGTTATTGGTATTTTTCTGGGGCTGCTATCGTTGTCCGTACTGTTACAGCTGGCGGCGTCGAGCTACATCGTTGCGGGCTATGGTCCGGGCGGACGTTTGGGTGCGAGTTTCGCGACTTTATTTCAGGGGCTGGTATCAACCGCGGGGACGGCACTGGTTGCCAGTATTACCCTCTTGCTTTCTATCGTGATTGCGACGCCACTGCGTATGCGTTCGATCTTGGTGTTTTTCGGTGGGGCTAGTAAAAGTGTGGGCCAGGGTGCCTATAGCGGCGCGTGCCGAGTCGGACAAGATGCGGCGAAGTTCTCTGGTGAGGTCATTCGAGCAGTATTGCCCGAGCGAGATCATGACGAGTATCTCGATGAAGAAGAGTACTACGACGACGAATACGATGATGAAGAAGAGCTAGAAGAAGACGCAGCGATGCAAGACCCTCCGATCATCGACGCGAGAACCGGTCCGGTTGCTGTGCCAATGGAAATAATGGCTGGAGACACGATCCGTGCTGAGGCTCCTCAGATGGAGGCGACTGAGGTTGCCAACGACGAAGAGCCGGTCGTTGAGGCTGAGAAAAAGCCCAAGAAGAAAAAGAAGGCTGCTGCCAAAACTAAAACTGCTGCCAAAGTCGCTGACGCTGAGAGCGAAGCGGAAGTGAAGGAAAGCGAAGCGGCAGCGCCAGTTGAAGGAATCAAAGTGGGTTCCAAGACCGCTGCCGCCGCTGCTGCCAAAGTAGCGGATGAGGCTGAGGCCAAGAGCAAAGCAGCGCCGGTTATCGTTGAATCTCAGTTCAAGGGCAGCGCCCAGGAGATGAAGCAAAAAGAGGCGGACGCCGAAGAGGGCCGCCTCGACTTTATTAAACTGCATGATGGCGAATACAAGCTACCGAGCTTGGACTATTTGGCGTTTGATGACGACCGAGAAGCCTCCATCGACAAAGAAGCGATGTTCGAACTATCAGCAAAACTCGTACAAACACTCGAGAGCTACGGAATCAAGGGCAATGTCTCGGCGATTCGTCCGGGGCCGGTAGTGACGATGTACGAATTCGCTCCCGCGCCAGGAACAAGGCTCAGTAAGATTGTAAATCTAAGTGACGATCTAGCGATGTCTCTAGAGGCCATGAAGGTGCGAATCGTCGCGCCAATTCCGGGCAAAGCGGCGGTTGGAATCGAGGTTCCCAACAAGACGTCCGAGATGGTGTATCTGAAAGAGATCATTGCCGACGAGAGCTTTCGGGATGACAAAATGTCTCTGCCCATGGCGCTTGGCAAAGACATTGAGGGAGCTCCTGTCTCTATCGATTTGGCGAAGATGCCGCACTTAATGGTTGCCGGTACAACTGGATCTGGTAAGTCTGTCTCGGTGAACTCGATGATTACGAGCTTGCTCTACAGCTGTAGCCCGGATGAAGTTCGCATGATTATGATCGACCCCAAGATGCTTGAATTGAGCATCTACGAGGGAATTCCGCACCTTCTCTTGCCAGTTGTGACTGACCCAAAGAAGGCGAACCTCGCGCTCAGGTGGGCTGTGGATGAGATGGAACGCCGCTATGGTCTGCTGGCCGAGATGGGTGTCCGAGATATCAAGAGTTACAACAAGAAGACGAAGAAGAAGCTCGATCAGTGGAATGCTGACAAGTTGCAGCGCATCGCGGATGAAGCGAGACGTGCTGCTGCCGACGGCGACCTGGACGAAGTTGTAGAGTCGACGGGTGTTCGCCAGGCGAGCTTGCCTTTTGGTACCGAGGAGAAGGAACCAGGACACCCGATGCCATTCATTGTGGTGGTTGTAGACGAATTTGCCGATCTAATGATGTGTGCTCCTAAAGAGGTTGAGACCTCGGTTGCGCGAATTGCTCAAAAGGCTCGTGCGGCAGGCATTCACTTGATTCTCGCTACTCAGCGTCCGTCGGTTGATGTGATTACTGGTCTCATCAAGGCAAACTTCCCTTCTCGTTTGGCCTTCCGCGTGTCTTCGAAAATCGATTCTCGTACAGTGCTCGACCAGAGTGGTGCAGAAAATCTCCTAGGCTATGGCGATATGCTCTTTAGCGATCGCGGGGCGCCACCTGTCCGACTTCACGGTTGTTACGTGGACGAAGAAGAGATTCACCAGATTGTGGACTTTCTCAAGACGCAGGGCAAGCCGGTATACAACCTCGATATTATCGCAACTCGGGAAGATGATGAAGAGGACGATGCTGGCAAGAGTAAAGAGCCACAGGATGCTCTGTACGACCAGGCGGTTCAAATTGTTGCCGAGGCGCAGCGGGTTTCTGTTTCGTATCTGCAACGGCGACTCTCGGTTGGTTACAATCGATCGGCGAAAATGGTCGAGCGTATGGAGCGAGAGGGCGTTGTGTCGATGCCGGACAACAAGAAGCAGCGCGAAGTTCTTATCGCTGCTGCGTAGGAGTAGCTTGTGGCAGGCCCCAATTTCAAACGTGAGGTTCCCGAGGGCGATACCCATGAGCGCTCGGTTTGCGTGGACTGCGACTATATTCAGTATGACAATCCGAAGATCATCGCGGGAGTTGTTCCGATATGGCAGGGCAAGGTGCTCCTGTGCATTCGGGCGATTGAGCCCCGAGTTGGCTTCTGGACGGTACCTGCGGGGTTCTTGGAACTCGGGGAGGGGCCGAACGAAGGGGCTGGTCGGGAGGCAGCGGAGGAGGCGAATGCCGATGTTGATGTGGGCGACCTTATTGGGGTTTATACGCTGAGGAAGTTCGGACAGGTTCAGATGTTTTATCGGGGGATGCTTCGCTCGCCCGAGGTTTCGCCGGGGCTTGAGAGTCAGCGTGTGGAGCTTTTTGAGTGGCACGATATTCCGTGGAGTGAGCTTGCGTTCCCGCAGATTGAGTGGGCGCTGCGGGATTACGAGAAGAATCTCGGACGGCAGACTGCGGTTCCGACTAGTCGTACGGTTTAGGTCTCTTCGGTTCGGTTGGTTCGCTATCACTCTTCTGATGGCTTGGTGTCCGGATGGGGACTTGGCTGCTTGGGTGTGATCATTCTTCCGATGGGCTTGGTAGCTGGTGGGGCTATGGAGGCTTGGGTGCGTTCGAGTTGTCTGTCCAGGGGTGAGTGGGAACTGGGGGGCGTATAGCTACTTGGCGCGAGCGCGAGTGGGCGCCTTGGCTGCGTGGGAATGCACTGCGCTTCGTACATTCCTCAGGTTGGTTGATTGTGTCCGGTTGAGTTCCGACTGGACAACGCTGCGTTGTAGTTCCTTCGTCAAGAACTACGCGAAGCGCATGCCCACTTCACCGGACGCCTGACGCCATTTAGCAAGTTGTCCGGGCCGTTTTCGGCCAATACTCCATCGAAGTCTGGCACTCAGAAATCCAGCGATGGGCCTTGTCAAACTCTGGCATTGCTGCGATTGTGTTTGGGCAGGTGCTCGGTCGCACCTTTGGGCTCATCACCGTGGGCAGGTATCAATCCACCCTTGTACCGGAAACACCTTTTAATGACGAATGCTCGTTGGGATGGAGAAGAGACTATACTTGCAGAGTGTGAAGACCAAATATGTCGAATGACGCTAGGCGGAGAAGTCTCGGCATATCCAAGTGAGTTGAATCCTGCAGTGGGCGACTCAAGATTGGAGTAAATGGGATGTATCATCCATTAGCCGTGTTTAAGGGCTTCGTAGCGGTGGCGATTGCCACATCAATTTCATTCGGACATGTAGGCTGTAGCAAAGAGCTGGTTGCAGAAGACTTACCGGATGATGCGCGGCCG
>JAESTW010000768.1 GCA_016763395.1 Kofleriaceae bacterium | reverse complement strand
TGTGGCCTCTAAGGTCACGCTCACTGGGCCGTTCAGTTCGCCGCAATCGTTGTTTGGGGAGGCGCGCCAATCTGCGTAGGTGACGGTTTCCGCGCCGACAGTCGCTCCAGCAGTGTTGGGTAGACCGTCTTCCGGACCGCAGGTCGGATCGTCACCGCAAGCCGTGGAAAGTAGGGAGAGAGTCGAAAGTGCTAGGAGTGTTGTTCTGAACATTGTCGGTTTAGTACTCAACGGGAAAGGTGAGGGCAACTTGCGAAATGATAGCGTCGCCGTAATGGGTGTTTTGCTTAAGATATTGTACCAGCCCGTCAACTCGGACATCAGCCCACTTTCCTTCGAGACCAAAGAGGCCGAGATATATACCCGTTTTAAATCCGAAGGTATGGTTGCGGACATCGCCGAGCTTGTCGTCACCGCTTAAGAATGGCTCTTCGAAGACATCGCCACTATCGTAGATGTCTTCGTAAAAATCGGCGGCGGATTGTCGGTAGTGGCGATAGCTTAGATGAATGTCTACATCGCCGTCGAATAGTTCTTGAATGATGCGAGATTCAGGAGAGTGCCCCAAGATGCCCCAGTCATCGATATAGAAGCGGTATGCTCCAATGAAAGTCGTGTTGGTTGGAGTGAGGTGGTAGCGGATGGTACTTGCCAGTGCGTGGCGCAAGCGAGAGTCGGGCAGTCTCTCTGCGCTTATCATTCCACCGGCAACCACAGTCCGGTAGATGTTTTGTTGAAAGCCATCGAGGTAGCTCAAATCGTAGCTGACGCTCATAATGCTCTCTGGGCTTAGAATTTGACTGGCGGACAACGAGATCATGGTTGTGTCTAGCTCGCCGGTCAAAATCGATGAGAGTCCGCCTTGAGCTCCCGAGTTGTCCAAGGTATCGAAGCCACGAGCGAGATTGACACCGATAGTTGTGTTGCGTTGGGCGAAGTCCGATTCTAGGCTGAGGTTGACAAAGCGGCTTTGGTAGTCCGGCTCCGTGCTGTAGCGTCCGCCAAGTCCGAGGCGAATGTCTCCAAAGTCATGAGTGTAGTCGGCACCTAGTTCGTTTCGACTTTCGTTGAATGCCGTACCTGCAGCGCCCGAGGCTGCCGACGCCGATGTGATGGAGTCAACGAGGAGGTGTCCGGCAAAGGTGCCGTGTTCGCCGGCTTCGAGCTCTGCGTCGATCATCGGTTGAACAACTTTGGTCGAATGTTCTTTGTAGTACGCGCCTCGTATGGTGACATTGCCGTCAGCGCTGGCTGTTGAAAGCGATGCCGCGATCAATGGTAGAGCCAAGAGGGCACTTCGGATCAATTGCACCCGCATCCTCCGCCAGCTTCTCCTGTTCCGCCATCGGCGCCTTCACGGGAGCCTCGGCTGTGTTGCTCGAAACGAGATTCACTGGCATCTTTGTCCGCCGCCATCGAGCGTTTGGACAGAGTGCCACGTTGGTAGGGCTTTACGCGCACACAGCTTGTGGTGAGCACGCAGACTATGACTATGCAAAACAGGCGAGACATTGTGGTGCCCGAGTCTACCAGTTTGGAGCGATGTGGAAAAATGGGTATGGCGATAGTTTGATTTCCCCGCTGTCAACCAATGACATGTGACTTATCGGGTAGTTCTTGCGTACAGTCAGGTGTGAAACCTCTCCTACTATCGATGCTTGTAATTTTTGCGTGTTCCAGCTCGTCACCAGAGCGCGCCACGTCAGGCGGGCGCCATCAAAAGATGGAAGTGGGAAGTGCAGATGAATTGAGCGCTCCCAAGTCAGGTATCCTGGTTGAGCTTTTTACCTCGCAAGGATGCAGTTCCTGTCCACCTGCGGATAAATTGCTCAGCACGATAAATGCCGATACTGGGCCAGAGGTGATAGCGCTTGCGTATCACGTCGACTATTGGAACTACATTGGTTGGGAAGATCCCTACTCTTCGCCGGAATGGTCTTCTCGCCAGCGGGGCTATGCAAGCAAGATTTCGGCTGGCAGGAACTATACCCCTCAGCTTGTCGTCAATGGTCGCAATCATGCTGTGGGCTCACACAAGGACAAGGTTAGGGCTCTTATTGATGCGGAAAGGCGTATTGCCCAGGAGGATGTCCGAGTGTCTGCAGTGTCCGCGCCGGGAGGCGACCACTCTGAGATACACGTGCAAGTTGAGACCGACGTGGGAACTCTCAGGCGAGAGTCAGAACTGTGGGCTGCCGTGTTCGAAGATGATCTCGAAGTACGTGTTTTACGAGGCGAAAATGCAGGCCGTACCTTGCGAAACGACCGGGTTGTCCGACATCTTGAGAATCTAGGACCCCTAGAAACCGGACGATACAAAAAGAGCTTTCGCGTGGACGTGGCCCGCGACTGGAGAAGGGAGAAGCTTGGTGTGGTTTTCTTTGTACAGGATCGAAAGAGCCTGGAAGTGTTGGCAGCTGTGGAAGTGCGTCCATAGCTCCCCACTGTCACAGCAGACAGTAAGCGTGGATTTCAATGGGGTCTGACTTTCACCACGAGCTGCTAGGTTTTGCGAAAGTGAAGAGCCAGGCTCGTCCCGGCAAGTAGTGTGCACAACAACCCTAGGGAAATTCCCATGGCGCCGTAGAGGAAAGGCAGGAAAAGCATGAATCTGCCAGGCATAGGAAAGCCCAGAGGAACGCCGTAGGCCACAAAATGCATCACGCCTACAAGCAGAAGCAACGCGATAAGCGTCAATTGGTCGGCGAGCATGGTGTGAAGGCTGCGCCAGAAAAAGGCGTGAATGGCTAGGCCGATGACGCCCACGGACAGGCAGATTGAGACTGAAGCATTGATAAACTCGTCGCGAAGATTGATGGAGGTGAAATCGAGGGTACCCCGGACAAATCCGTAGAGAATGACGATAGTCACGGTGATAGTGGCAATCCAGACCAGAGAGAGTCCGGCGCGCTTGACCGAGAACTTTCGCAACCGGTAGCTGCAAGCGAGTACTACAAGAGCTAGTAGGATCGTCGCAGCCCACCATAGGGATTGCGTGCGGCCCTCTCGGCTGTAGAGTTCAGACCAGAGCCCTTCGTCATGGCCGAGCCACTGTCCGAGTTGTTTGCTATTGGCCTGTCTGAAACCCTCGATGTCCTTGTGGCGTTGCGATATGTAGGAGACTCCCAGCGAGGTGGGATCGACGATTGTCCATATCTGGTCCAGAGAGTCTTCGCCCGCTCGCATATGTTTGGGAAAGGGCAAACCCAGTAACACGGACATGGTTGGCGCGATTGTTTTGGCGTCGATCGGCGAGGCTTCGCTGCTCGCTAGTACGCCAGGGCCGGCGAAGCAAGTCAGAACCTGGGAAACGTCGGGTAGGGGGCCGCCATGTCCGCCGCTGGCAGAATGACCGTGGTCCGCGGTGACAATAAGTAAGTCTGTTTCAAAGTTCAAACTCTCGATAAAGGCAGACAACTCGGTGTTGGTGAGAGCAACAGCATCTCGGTATTCTTGCGAGGCAGAACCATATTTGTGTCCGGCGCTGTCAACCCGGAGCGGATGAATGATGCTGAGATCTCCGAGCTTTGCCTGTGCAAAGAGGTTGGCACTCTCGTCCGGCTGGCGCAGGTAGCTTGCGAAGGTGCTGGGAAAGAGTTCGTCCCACCACGGAAGTGCGCTGGCGGCGTGTACGTTGAGGCCGGCGATATTGGCAACCTGCCAGATCGATTGTACCGGAACGGGGGCGGTGTCGTCGTTGTTTCGCGCTCCTGTTCGGTCGACTTCGACACCGGTAGAAATGACAGTGTACATGGGCCTCGATATGGTCAGCGAACCAGCATCGGTGGGGTGGCATTGGCCGATCCGTGACAGCGTTTTTGCGGCTTGCATGTCGCGAGCAAATTCGAGCCCTAGGCCATCGATGAGCACAAAGGCGGTGCGTTTGGGCGACCGTACGGGAGCGATGGAGACCGTGTTCTCTACTGGAACTAGGAAGTATCCTTGGTGATTGGGCAGCCGGTCAATGTAGCCATCAGCAACTACATAGGCCACAACAATCGTTGTGATCGCGAAGCAAAGGCTGCCAAAGAGCAAAATCGAGAGCCGGGATGACTTCACCGCTGAAGCCTACCAGGAGAACTTGCGCTGGTCGCCTTTCGGTCCGTACCCTAAGCTAAGATAATGCGAGTTCTTTTGTGCATGCTGGTTTCGCTCTCTTGGGGATGTGGCCAGCAGCAGGCTGAGCCCGAGGTGGTGAGTTCGGCGGCACTCTTTCGTGAGACACAGCAAGAGCCAGTTGAAGAGAGCGTCGATCAACGAATTGAATTACCGACTGTTGTGGTGTTTCGCAAGACGGAGGCTACTCTGATCGCTCGTCCGCCACAGAGTTTGTACGGCACTGATACGCTGGTGAGAAGTGTGCACAGGAATTTGCAGGGTGTCCGAGATTGTTTTTTGGGCAACTCGGTCGAACGGTCACTTCAAGTTGTTCTTCAGTTGGAACTCGATGAGACCGGCAAGGTACTCGGAGGCAGCAGTATCCCCAATGCCGGGCTAGAGGGGCTTTCGGCACTTGCCGCTTGTATTTTGCCAAAAGCGAAAACCTGGGTCTTTGCTACACGCCTAACGCAGGGCAGAACTGTATTGGTTGTTCCACTATCGTTTGTTGTGCCGGATTGAACTATCGGCCAGAGAGATGGCATGACTCGGCCTGGGCAGAGAGTTCTTCCTAGCGTACGTCCGAAGAAACTGGGTTGCCAAATCTCGTTGCCCTTGGTTCGGTGAGTCTTGGCACTTGAGATACTGCTGAAAGGCAATGTAGCACTCACCGAGTCGCCCCTCTCTGTGGGCGAGAGACGCTAGGTTCCAGTGGTAGCGTCCGACTGCAGGAGCGAGGCTACAGGCTTGCTCCAAGTAGTACCGTGCCCGATCAGTTTCTTGTAGCTCAATAAGGCACGAAGCCAACACACTCATCGCTTCGGGATCGCTTGGGCGCTGCTGAAGATACTTAATAAGAAGTTCTTTGGCTTGGCCGAAGTTTCCGCGTTGGTAAAGTTCTGTACCACGAGAAAAGAAAGCGGCCGAATCGCACTCTGCATCATTGCTGGGACCGAGATGTTCGCCTTGCAACCCGAGCATGTCTCGACCTAGGTAGTAGCAATTGGGCATGCTTTGCCCCCGCCTGGATCGGGTTCGCATTGCTAGGACAACGCGTTTTCTAGCTTCACTTTCCTGTATCGGGCGCAGTTCGTAGCTGGCCTCGACGAGTGCATGCAAGATTTTTTCGTCAATGTCGCCCCGAGAAAGGTCGCAGAGGTAGAGCGAAGAGGTCAGTCCGCGGCGGACATCGATATCCAGTCGCATTGCTCTGTAGAGCGGAACTTCGTCTTCGGGATCGTTCTCCTGTGGAAGCGCAAGATAAACAACGATTGCGGTGGCCCCAGAGCTGTGGGTGGCGACTTGTAGGGTTGGGCGTTGCCCGATAGACAAGGGGATTTCGTTGAAAACCTCGGACAGCGAAGCCGCCACACCGCGAAGCGTTTGCCGATACTTGCGCTCCAGATCGTCACGTAAGACTAGCTCTTGGACCAACGCCTTGGCGCATCCTGGTTCATGAAGAGCCATTGACTCGATGAAGTCTTGAAGTTCATGCGGTGGCAAGTCGTTGAGAAGAACACCTACAACGTGCGCGACATCGGAGGGGCTGTTGATGCATTCCGCTAAGCCGGCAAGGTACTGGTCTGAGACGCACTCTGCGTGCAATATTTCAGTTGGTAGGGCTACGGGAAGCTCGTCTTGCCAGCCGTCGAGAGTTGCGAGCAAATCGGCTACACGCAAGAGAGAGAACTGGGAGAGGTTCGGAGCATCCTGGTAAGAACGTAGCTCACGTTGCACTCTGCGCTTGGCGTCATCGTTCTTCGATAGGTGCAAGAGCAACTGACTTGCCCACTCTCCTGAGTCTGTGTCCGCCGCAAATAGATTTCGGATAAGGACGGGAATCGCGACTTCGCCGAGATGCGTTACAAGCTCGCATATTGCATCGCGTTTCCCGGATTCGAGTAGGGTTCCCTCGGCGACATCCCGAAAGCTCTTCATCAAGGTTTGCAAACATGCAAACGAGAAAGAGATTTCTCCGCTTGAAGGGCCCATCGTACATAGCAGCGTATATAAGCGCGATCTTCAAGTCAATGTGGGACGACGAAAAGCGGCGGGACGAAAAGCGAAAGGAGTGAGATCGCTCTATTCTAGTTATCGTCTGTACTTTCTACAGAGGTTTCAGGTTTCAAAATATGAACCATTGCCCGCTCGCAGATCGCGAGAATCGTCAGGGCTGGATTGGGCCCTGGCGAGATCGGAAAAATTGCGCCGTCCAGAACTAGTAAATTTTCGTACCCAAAGACTCGGCCAGCGTGATCGACTACTCCGGAGTTTGTGTCTTCTCCCATAGGAACTCCCCCTTGGTTGTGCGGAACTTCAAGACGCTTGGTGAGTTTAAACATGATGTTCGGGGCCCATATCGAGCGGCTGGACTTCGCGACGATCTTTCCGAGATCATCAAGGTATTGGTAAAATTCGGTGTTCTTGCTCAGATCAAAATCGATGACAACACGTCCTTTTTCAAGCCGAAATGTTCCTAGAGCGTCATCTTTTCCCATTTTCAACATAGGAATCGGCCAACTGCGCGCCAGTAACGCGAACGGAGGCACAAAGAGTCGCAGAATCTTGGTGAAGGTTACGATTTTTCCGTAGTGGCGAGGACGCCAAAGGCCAAGAGAACTCAATACTATCGCCAGCACGAGCCGAATTGGAGTTGGGTACCGGCCACTTTCAATATACGCACCTTGGGTGCTTCCATCTCTGGCCTTAAAACGGATGAAGTCACTGTTGGTGGTACCTATGTCCGGGTCAAACGCGCGTCGGGAAAAGGCGAGTCCGAGGTAGTATGCAGCAGCGCCTGGCGCCAGGAGCCACCACTTCCATAGAACGAGTCCCGCGATCGCCAATGCGAGACCTAGCCAGGAGACGGAGAGGCCGCGAAAGGGGAAGAGTAGACTAATGAAGTCGCCATTGGTGGAGTAACTCTCACCCAGTCGTTTGCTCAAGTTGGGCAGGCTTTTGTCCCGGTCTCTACTGTTTAAGAGAAGTTCTGTCGATCCGATGCTGCCGGCGGCCAATACCAGTGTTTCACAGGTAACACTCGTCATTGTGTCCCTCGCTTTGCCTCGCAGCCAGTTGCGCCGAAACTTCGCCCACCCAGTCTCCTGGACAAACTCTTTGTAGTGAACTCGGTATCCCCCATTTGGCAAGGGCTCAATTTTCTCTGCTTGCGAGAGAGGCCGAATACTTGCTCCTTCCTTCTCGGCTAGGTGCAGGTAGTTCTTGTCCAGTGTGTTTTTGGCGTCGATATCACCGCCGAGGAGGGATTGCTCTTTGGGATCAGAGTAGCGTTGTTTTGCTCCGTGTTTGTTGATGAACTCCTCCCCTGGAGTTCCGCCATCTGGTGCGAAACTGATCGCGAGGTGAATCGGCCCCCAGTCTTCAACGATGTCCGGGTATTTCTCTTTGAGAATTTCTCCCGTGTTGTAAAATAGCTGGGTGGCACGCACATCGCTATACGGCGAGTAGTCGGGATAGTACTGCGTATCCATCATGTTCTCCGCGATTTGATAGTAGGGGCCCATGTCGTCCGACACGATAGCCTCGGGAAAACCCTCAAAGGAAGCTGCTCGTTTCATGGTGCCTGCATAGACATGAGAGCCGCCCCCAACTCCGGCGCCAAGCCAAGGAACGATGTTTTTTCCTCTGGACTGCAAGTCATTGGGGCCGTATCGGTGTTTGCCTGGTATCCACAGCGCGTCCAAATCCACTTGGTTGGTATCGCGGGTGATGTGCGGTCCTCTTTCGAGAATGACAACACTTTTTCCGGCCTCGGCAAAGCGAAGTGCGGCGACCGAGCCGCCAAAGCCGGACCCAATAATCAGTACGTCCGTATCGTGATTCTCTTGCGGCATTATTTATTCCCAACAAACATGGAGTGCAAATGTTGTCTGCGCATTGCTGCGGCCTCGGCAGTGTGGCGAGAGTAACTCTCCCAGAGCGGTGCCGACTTTGCCAAGCGCAGGGAAAGTTCTGACTCGAAAGCCTGCGCATCTTGAGAGGGTTTGTCCGTCTGAACGACCCGAATGATATTCGTGCCATCCATAGCGCCCAATTCGTCATAGACTCTCAGGTTTGCGACATCGAGGTTCGCACTGATTAGCGCAACCGCGGCGCCGTGTCCGACTCGGGCAGACGCTGAATCGACTGCCCAACCTCCAGTGTTAAAAACACCGACCGAGCGGTCAAAGGGATCAATGAAATCCTTTTCGAAGGGTTTGTGCGTGTGGCCGAAAACAAAGGAGAGTTCGGATGGCATGGCGCCCAACTCGTCGCTCATTTGACGGTAGGTTAGCCGGAAGAGATAGTCTTTGAGCCCTTCGGCAATTTCGTCACTGATGGCTTCGGGATCGGCAGAACGGCGGTCACCCTGTATTTTTTTGGCTACGTGAGAGAAGAGCGCCCGCAGAAGTTTGGTCTCCATCCAATCACCCGGCACGAAAGGAATGTCGGTTGTACTGGCAATACGGGTGGCCAAGTCATCGACGAATTCTTCGACATGCTCTGGGTATTGCAGCTTCTTGTACAGCATCTCTGCATGTGAACCTGCTTGTCCGGATCGCCCAAGTACAGACCAGACGAAATCAATCCAGGCAAAATTCTCAGCCTCTAGTTCGGCGACTGTGGCGGGAGGATGGCTCTCGGGAAAGAGTTTTCGTCGCAGGCGACTGACGATGCGAAATAGAGGTTCTGTGTAGTGTCCGTGGTGAACAATCACGGCCTTTTCTCCATTGTCGGAGACCAAGGCGAGATTTGGGTAGATAATTTTGAGGGAATAGTCGACGGGGGAATCAGGATCGACGCCTCGGGCATGGCGTAAAATTTGGTTCAGCAAGAAAGAAGGCACCGAACTTTCGAGCCGCATTTGCGTGGTGTGCATCGGTGGCGGAAGTCCGCCCTCTCGGCGCCGCCGAAGTACTTGGTTGACAAATTGGGTCTCTCTTGCGACTTCCCAAATGTGGTGGTCGTGATTTCCTGGGAGGAAAATAATCTCATCAAAGATTTCCTGTCCGGGCGATGCCACCAATTTGATTAGCTGTTCAAACATAGAGAGTGACTCGCCGTAGCTGGCGAAGGCCAACTCGAGAATATCTCCGTTCAAGATCAGTGTCGGTTTTTGTGTGCCTGTGTTTTGGGCAACCAGATCTTTGAGGCAAGCGATAAGCTCGACCAGAACCGGGCTTGCTCTATTTTGATCACATTCGTAGCGGTCAGTGCGTAGACTCGTTAGTAGGCTGTCCTCATCGCCAAGGTGCATGTCGGACAAGCAGACGTATCGTATATCGGTTGTGTTTGGTTTCACGGTTGTCACAGATTTCCTAAATCACGGGAAGGCGGAAAGGCTGGGAGCACTACGAAGAACTCTCGCCGGCGTTGAGAATGATTCCACTTACAAGTGAGCGCGCGGTGGAAGAGCCATCGGCAGAGGGCTGAGACTCAATATTCGTAGCAGCCTCGGCTATCGACGCTGCAGCGCACTCTTGGGTAAGTTTTTCGACCATCAAGTTGCGCATAGCCCGTTGTCCGCCGCCTGCTGCCCCCTGAGGTATTTGTTGGACGCCACGCAGTGAGCCGCCATCGGACAGTTCAATTGATGCGTCGGCGGAAAAACGAAATTCCAGTTTCGTGAAGTCAACAGCCTCCATGTGAAACCCTTTGCCAAATGCGCTTGTTCCACGCAAGAATCGTCCGAGTAAGGCTACGGCCGATGATGTGCTTTCGCTCTCCTCTTTTTGTCCGCCACCTCGTTGCGCCGCGTCGAAATAGGCAGCTCGCAATGTGTGCCTGGCCCGCCAGAATCGGCCGAATCCGATCTTTCGTGCAAGTCCCCACAGTGGTAGCGCTAGCCCTATGCCCTGCAGCATCTCGGCGGTTTGTTCTGCGTTGACCCGAATTCGCACCTTCTTGGCGATTGCTCGGATTTCGTCCGCATTCTCAGTTAACCATGATTCTTCGGTGTGCCTAGGAGTTAGTTCGCCGGTCAGAATCGCAATCGCTACCGAGCGGCGAGCCGAGAAATTGACAATAATCGGGTCGAGAGAGTCTTGGGACGCAGCGTCCTCGGCGATGGCTTCCATGCCGGCAGTTAACGCTGTGGCTCTAATGTCAACTCGCTTGATGTCCGAGGCTGCATAGGTCCGTCCGCCTGTCGCCTT
>JAESTW010000767.1 GCA_016763395.1 Kofleriaceae bacterium | reverse complement strand
AAGCGACCTAAGCCTGTGTGGGACACTCAATCTCTTCTGTCCAGCAGATCCCATTTTCCCCTCACCCTCAGGTACTGCGACAAACTATCCAATAGTCTTGGCCCACGGTTTTAATGGCAGCCCAGAAAATGAGTGGGGTGTAAACCCAACGATCGTTGAGGCATTGAGAAGCGATGGCCACCAAATATACGTCGCGCGCGTTTCCCCCTTTCAAAGTGTCACTGTCCGAGGTGGAGAACTCGCACAGGAAATTGATCGCGCTTTACTCGAATTCGATGCGGACAAGGTCAATGTCATTGCCCACTCCATGGGAGGACTTGACTCCAGGTACGCCATCAGTGCGCTGGGTTACGATGATAGGGTAGCTGCGCTTGTCACCATTTCAACTCCTCATCGTGGCTCTCTGTCAGCTGATGCCGCTCTGGGGCTCATTCCCGGACTACTTGACGCTGCCCTAAATGCACTCACTCGCGCTTTTGCTCGCACATTCACTAGCGATGAACTCGCCAACAATAGTGATTTGCGAGCCGCGTTTGCGAGCATCTCTGAGGACAAGGCACCTGCCTTTAATGAGGCGCACCCGGACGTAGCAGGTGTTTACTACCAAAGCTGGGCGGGGTTGAGCAACGCTGGACGTATTGGCCTGGATTCAGATCTCGGGCCATGCCAGGTTGATGGTGGCAAGTTGTACTTTAGTGACGGCAAACGTGATTTCATGGATTTGCGACTTGTTCTGGGAGCGGCAATTGTCGCCCACGGAACATCGCTACTTCCCAACGACGGTATGACGACCATCGAAAGCGCGCGTTGGGGCGATTTCATGGGGTGTATTCCCGCCGATCAGTATGATGAAATCGGACAAGTCGATGATGAGGGTCCCCAGAGTGCAACTGGCTTCGACGCAGAGGCCTTCTACCGCACCATCGCTTTCGACCTTGAGCTACGCGGATACTAGCTCAAGCATGCAACGACAGGAGTATTGTTTTCTTACACTTGACAGTGTAGCCTAGTGCGCTCCTAGTTTGGAGCGAAGAATGACACGCAAGAAGAGAGATATCAGCAAGAAGCGAGAGTCAATTCTCGATGCAGCGGTCGAGGCCTTTTGTCAGGAGGGCTATGAGAGCGCGAGCATGGACCAAATTGCTGAGTTTGCAGGAGCTTCAAAGCGTACGGTTTACAACCATTTTGCGAGCAAAGAACTGCTATTTGGGGCAGTGTTTGAACGCTTTGTAGAAGAGACTCGTGCTCTTAAGGTTATTCCTTACGAACCGGGAAAGAAGCTTGAAGCACAATTGGGGAAGTTCGTAGATGCCAAACTCGCTATCTTCAAGAATCCTGCCTGGCTCGGGCTAACCCGGGTTGCACTTACTATGCTGATCCAGGACTCTCAAATCGCTCGCGCTTCGATGGCACGCTACAAGGCAGGGGAGCGCTCCTTTGAGGATTGGCTTGAGTCGGCGATTGCGGACAAACGTCTTGCTGTCCCTGACCTAGAGCTCGGCGCCACACTTTTCTGGTCCATGGTTATGGGCTCTTTGGTTTTGCCACAGCTGATGACAGGTAGCTTTACCACTAAGCAAAGTAACACCTTAAAGAAAGAGCTAATCGCAACCTTTGTTGCCCGCTATCGTTATTAGACCTCTGAAAAAGTACACTTGTTAGTGTAGTTATGCTTGTTAATGTAGACTTGCCGGTGTATCTTAGTCGGCATGACGAAGAAGAAAGGCAAAGCAAGTCGAGCAGCTAGTGGTGCACCTCGGGCTACTGGTGAGCGTCTAGAGCTGCTGAAACGCTCTCCACAATGGCGTGGAGGTACGTTCGTCAACACCTTGCCCAAGCGTCCGGTCTCTGTGTCCAAGGCGCTGCTAAAATTGCTCCGTGGAAATGGTCACGCTCAGCCTGTTGGTGCAATCCCGATCGTAGAACGCAGTGCCGACGACTACGTCCAAGCCCCCGAAAGTGGACTTCGAGTAACTTGGCTTGGGCACTCGACCAGTCTTATCGAGATTGATGGCCGACGTCTACTTCTCGATCCTGTCTGGAGCGAGCGCGCCTCGCCCTTTGCACGCCTTGGTCCCAAACGCTTCCACCGGCCTCCTCTTGCTCTTGGGCAATTGCCGGCGCTCGACGCTGTTCTCATTTCACACGATCACTACGATCACCTAGACCACCGGACAATCGCCCAGCTTGCTACCAAGGTTCCACTTTTTGTCGTGCCGCTTGGAGTCGGAGCACACCTTGTGCACTGGGGAGTTGCCAAAGAACGCATTGTAGAGCTCGATTGGTGGCAGGAGCATAAGCTTGACGAGTTGGTCCTAACTGCGACACCAGCACGTCATTTTTCCGGGCGCTCTGTCGTTATGGCCAACCAAGACTCCACGTTATGGGCCGGATGGGCCATTGCCGGACATACCCACCGAGTGTTTTTTAGCGGTGACTCTGGCTTATGTCCGGAATTCGCAGAAATCGGCGAACGCCTCGGTCCTTTTGATCTCACACTCATGGAAACAGGGGCCTATGACCCGCTTTGGCCCGATGTTCATATGGGGCCCGAGCAGGCGATCACTGCCCATCAGATGCTCCGAGGTGGTCTTTTTGTTCCCGTGCACTGGGGGACTTTTAAGTTGGCATCCCACGGGTGGACCGAGCCTGTCGAACGTTTGATGGTCGCAGCGAAAGAAGCTGGTGTTGTGATTGCTGTACCGAGACCTGGTGCACTTGTTGAACCTGCGAACTTTACTGAGGTAGAGCGTTGGTGGCCACTTTTGCCCTGGCAAGGTGTTGATGAAACTCGAATTACCTCGACCGGACTTGATAGCGAGGAGCAGCCTACTTCCTATACAGGTACCCGTCCTTCTGCCTGCCTTGGCAAAGGTTCCTAAGCCGCGATGTGGTTTCTTCTTCTGGGTATAGCGCTACTTCTTGTTCTTAGCGGTGGCCTCTATTTTCGCCATCGCTTTGTCCGCTCTATAATAATACTGGGTGCGCCAGCTCGCAGTCAGAAACTGGTACGCTGGCTGATTCCGCTCTTGCTCTTTGCCTATCCTCTTGGACTCATTGCGTCGGTATTGTGGAGTATTGCTCTCGGTAGCGAGTCCTTTTCGATCGAACCAGGAGGGATATGGCTTTGGCTAATCGTCTATCCATTTTGGCTGAGCGTTCTCATTCTTGTGCAAAGCCTGCCTCTGCTCATCGTCTTGGATCTGCTTCGCTTCGCGGCTAGTAAAATTCGCAAGTTCAATTTTCATGAGCGCTATTGGGCAATGTCCGTACTTGTAGTTGTGGCATTCTTCAGCCTCTACACACCGGCTCGTATCGTGCTCGATCGCGATGACCTCAATGTCCGGGAGTACCAACTTGGATCCGGTGCGGACAAACCCTTCAAAATAGTCTTTTGGGGCGACCTGCAACGTGATGCGCACACAGGGGCCGAGCGCACCCAGAAGGTGTTGGACCTTATTAATCGAGAACAGGCCGATTTGATCTTGTTTGGTGGCGATTGGATAAACACTGGCGCTGCGTACATTGATTCGGCTGCGTCCGCCGGCGGACAGCTCAAGAGTCGCTTGGGAACATATTCGGTACGAGGCGACCATGAGCATTTTGCCTATAGAGACAAAGATCGCAGTGTGCTGGAACTCTCTGCTGCCCTGGCCAAGCAAGGAGTGGAAATGCCGCACAATGAAGTGCGTTGGTTTGTCCATGAAGGCAAGCGCATAGGAGTGGCTTTTCTGTCGCACAACTACATGGTTCGCAGTCCGGCAGAAGAGACGCGCAAGCTTATTGCGAAGTTGGCCGATGCGGACTACTCGATTTTGCTAACACACCAGTTTGACCGAGCCCTCGAAGAAGTCGTGAAAGACCAAGTTGATTTAGTGCTTGCAGCGCACACACACGGCGGACAGGTAAACCCGGTCTTGGGCGTTGTGCACGTGCCTCTGGCGCGAGTCGAGACCTCCTATATCGAGGGACGCTACCAGCTTGGAGAACACACAACGGTCATTGTGACCGCTGGTATCGGATTCTCCACCGCGCCATTTCGTTATGCCTCGCCAGCGTCCATTGAGGTGCTCTACGTCCGGCCCTAGTGTCCGTGGTGATAGTCGGCCCCCGCGGAAACCGGCGCTTTTCCGCCATCTCTGCGTTGCAAAACTTCGCAATACGCAAGGTATTGCTACAGTTAGGCGCCTTGACCGGACTCAAAATCACTCGCTTTCAACCGTGGAGCACTTCCCCCACGGACTGCTAGTCGGTGTTCAAGAGCCAATCAAGAGACGCAGTAGTAAAGGCGCGGCCATCCTCGACCACATCACCGTGGCACATAATGACCCGCTTGTAGTCCATGGCAAGCACGGCGCGTGCACTCTCTGCCATGGCATCCTTGTCCTCGGTCATTTTGCGCCAAAGCTTGCTCTGGGTAGCCTTCTTGTACGAACCAGTCATCTTCAGCACTAGCGGAGTGAGCAGTCCCTTGGTGTCGTGGATATTGAAAAAGTAGTCCGCGACGATGAGCGTTCGCGACTCTCGGTGGAGCAGCACCAACTCGTCAAACTTCGGTGAGCCCTTGATCATCACGTGGTCAAAGTCAGCACTCAGATTGTCCGGGAGTTGCTCTCCGAATGTGCTATCAATTTGCAGGGATTTTCGTTTCTTTGCCATCCCGGTTCCGCCAATAGTCTTTGCATTGGGAAATTGCGCCTGGGCCTGACTCAGAAATAGGTGGTGAAACAGGTTTGGCGCGAGCAGCGTTGAAACCTCGCCCAGTTGTTCGATGGCTGCCGCTGTCTCGTCGCTGAAGGCAATTGGACTGTGGATCATCAATCTGCCGTCCGATAGGCGCACAAGGGTTGCCCTGGCAGGCAGGCGTACACCGGGCATGAGACTGGCTTGCCCTTCGATTGCCCAGATGTTGTCCGCAATTTTGGTGAGGCTTGTAGTGTTGCTCATTCATATAGTCAACCATGCTTGACTATGTTAGTCAAGTATACTTTACTATTGGTATGGTCGATTTCAAATCTACTCTGGAGGTACGCAAAGCCGAGAGCACGCTGCAAGTGCTCTTCAAGGTCGCTCGTCTACTTAACGAGCAAGCCATCGAGACACTCAACAAAAAGCGCAGCGGGCACCAGCGCCTTAGACCCTCCCACATGGCTCTCTTTCCGCATCTTTCCCTGGAGGGTAGTCGCATTACGGCGCTCGCCGAGAGAATGCAAATCTCCAAACAAGCGGTCGGACAGGTCGTCGAAGAGTTGGAGCAAATGGGCACAGTCTGCCGTGTCCCGGACCCCTCTGATGGTCGCGCGAAGCTTGTGCGATTCACCAAGGTGGGACGTAAAGGCATGCTGGAAGGCCTTGCTCTCCTGGGAACAATGGAGCAAGAACTAGTGTCTGTCGTGGGCGCGAAGCGGATTGCGGAACTGGGAATAACTCTCAGCACGATCCTTGCCCATATTGATGAGTAGCCTAGTGTAAGAGGTGCGCTCTGCAAAGAATTCTACACCAGAACCTGGTTCTAGCTCTCAAAGTTGATATGGACGAAACGCCCTTCGAGAAGTTATTCTTCTCGATGCGTTACTCAGCCCTGAGGCCACCGAGAAAAATAACGGACCTATTCTGCGCCTATAGTTGCAGTCGAGCGCGGAGGTTTGCGCACTAGTAGTTACTATCGGCCAGCCATATTGGAACTAAGACTTCGGGGCAGAGCTTCTGTGATTGTGGGCAGGATCTCCGAAGCAGCAGTTTAGGCTGCCCAGAGAAATTAGGGAAAATTCTGTCCCGTCTCGGTGTTATTCTTGTTTGCGGGCAAAGAAGAGCACGTTGCTGTATCGCAGCTCAGGCGTCTCGTCGTCCGGCCACTGCACCTGCTCGCGGTGAGACTCAGGGTAGACCTCAGCGAGAACCTGCGCAAATGCGTCATCGTCATCAGCAGACCACACTCCGAGTACTCCACCTGGGCTCAGGTGTTTTGCGACCTGGCGTTGTCCGTCTACAGTGTAAAAGGGCTCACTGGCCGGGGAGAGTGGGCTGTCGGGAGAGTGATCGACATCAATGAGTATCAGATCGTAGGTTTCTGAGGCGGGGCCAAGGACATCCGCGTACACGTCACCCTTTGCGATCGAAAGCCGGTTTTCATTTGCGAATTCTTCTGAACAAGGAAGTAGGCCGCGCTTCATCCAGTCGATGATGAAGTCCATCTTCTCGACGACTCGGACATTGCTCACTCTCGAATCTTGCAGTGCCGCTTGGGCTGTGTGACCGAGTCCGAGCCCGCCTACTAGGACACGCAGCGGACCGTTGCCAGTGTGCATGGCAGACGCGCTCGTCGACAGGCGCATCTCAGACACCGGGCTCACACTACTCATGAGAAGCTGCCCCTCAATCATAATGTCGTAGACCCAACCCGGGCCGCCGATGCGCTCGCGCCTGCCAAGGTAAATCATCCCGATGTCTGTATCGGCGTGCTCTAGTACGTCTAACTCACTCACGAGCGGAGCGTACACGAGGACGGTTCTCTGCGACCCGATTTGCAGTCCTCAAATGAATTTGGTGTTGGGCAGGCTGCCCCGGTCTTTCCTCTGGCGCTTCCTTTACCGATTGACAGACAAGCGTTGTCGCTTGCTCGTTCGCCAGGTCGCCGGCGGTGTTCCCACGTGTCGCTTGAACGCGCGGTTTAGTGAGGCTTCGGACGCGTAGCCGATATCCAGTGCAATCTCTGCAATCGAATCGTTGGAGTCGAGAAGACGCCCGGCGGCCAACTCAAGGCGCCATTGAGTCAAGTACTTAATTGGGGAAATACCGATTGTGTCGGCGAAGCGTTCTGCCACTACCGAACTGGATGAGCCTGCTCGTTTGGCGAGACTCTCAACGGTCCAGGTTTGTGCTGGCTGTTGGTGGATGAATTGCAGCACTTGGCCCAACACGGGATCGGAGAGCGCGCCGAGCCAACCGCTTGAGTCTTTTTCGAGTTGCCGCTGCACTACTTCCATGAAGAGGAGACTGGTCAACTGCTCGATCAACGCGTTGCCACCCGGACGCCTCGCCAAGCTCTCGTCAAAAGTGCGCTGCAGAGTGGCTGCTAGCCATGGAGTGCGTTCCGGATCGTGCCGGATGACCATAACGCTCGGCAGCGAATCCAGAAGGGGACTGTAGATACGTGCATGGCATGAGAAGAATCCGCACAGGACTCTCGTCTCCTCACTGTCCCCTGACCCCGGCCAGGTGAACGTTTGTGGGGTGCCTTGGGCGTCAGCAAGAAAGTTGGGAACCGCCACCAGTTCTTGATCCCTTGAGTCGCTTAAGCCGTGGCCGGCCCCATCGGGTAGAACCAAAATGTCGTTCGTCTCGAGTTTGACGGGGTCGGAGCCTTCGATGTGAAACCAGACAGGCCCTTTGTTTACCAGGTGAAAAGGCAGAATCTGCTCGGACTCGGGCGCCAGGTACTGGCGTAGTGTTTCTGCGTCGAGGGTACCGAACGCGAAGGGCGGGCTCAGCTCCAGCCGGACGAAGACCCCTCCTGACAATCGGATTACTCGCAGTACGTTGGATAGTGTGTCGGTTTGCATCTTAGGAGTCCTGGGTAAGGACGTGGGAGTCACGGCTAAGGACGCGCGTGCTCAGCCATTGTATACCATAGGCATGTCGACGACGAATACACCATCGCAACCGACCAGAGACTGATAGGAACAGCATTCGGCTGTTTCGCAAAAAAAACAAGTTGTTCGACGCAATATTCGGACAACATACACAATAAGAGGAATTCTAATGCCTGCCTACATGATTTCACAAGTGACCGTGACCGATAAAGAGAAGTTTCAAGAATACATTGCCAGCACTCGAGGTATAGCAGCCAAGTTCGGCGCAAAACCTATCGCTGTTGGTGCCCAGCCCAAGATGCTAAGCGGCGAAAGCGATGGCCATCAGATGGTGTTCGTCATTGAATTCGAGTCGATGGAAAGGCTGGATGCATGGCACAACTCGGACGAATATCAGTCGATAGTTTCCTTGCGGAAGGCTGGGTCTGAGCAACACATGGTGGCCTACGAGTCGATGAGCTTAGCTCCTTCATAGACTACTCGACCCTCGTCGGACTGCGGCTGTAGCGGGCTTGCAAACGAGGTGGGAATTGCCCTACCATCTGGGTATGGGACTATGGCCATTCGGAAAAAAGACGCGGACTTCGACAACCGTTACGGAAATGACGATTGATGCCGATACCGACGTTCGCGAGCTTCGGACTGACGTTGTTGATACAGTTGACAATGCGATAGCAAGCCTCGGTGGTGAGGTCATGCATGCAATCGATCCGCGGCGTCTCCTCGACTATCCCAAGGGCCCAGCGGTTTGGAGTGTTGGTGTGGTCAAGGTTACCGATGCTGCGACGCCCTATACATTACTTGTGACCTACGGGTTCAGCCACGCGGTATCGCCGGTCGATGCACGTTCTGGCGTTGAGCATGAGTACTCAATCGCAGTGCCTGCGGACATCGACCCTACGCCATGGGCGGACGCGCTGCTCCGTCACTTGACCAACTACATCCGCAAGTCGGGCAAGGATTTGGCCGTAGGAGATATTCTGCCCTGTTACGCGCCGATCACTTGTGTGCCTTTTCCGCCCGAGCATCACGCGCAGATGGTGCAGACCGCTTTGACCAACGTCGTTGTTACCATCGACCCAGTTTTGCCCTCGATTGCAACGGAGTATGGGAACATCGAAGTTCGCCGGTTTGTTGGTGTTGATGATGCAGAGCGTGATCGAATTGAGACTTGGTCAGCGAGCGCCTTCATCGAGGAGTACCTCAAGCGCGATCCATTGCTGCTGACAGATCTGAAACGCGAAAGCGCCATGCAGGACATGGACTTCCGGACAAAAGTAGACGCACGAGCAAAAGCGGAGGGCAGTACCACTGAAGCGATCCTCTTAGACGTCTATTGGAGTCTGGATGAAGGCACTGTGAGTATAGAGTTTCCCGGTGGGGATGAAGCAGCAAAACTCATGGCTGCCCTGGAAGGCCGTTTGCCATTCAACGAACAACTCGTCGTACTCGCTCACGATTGCACGCCCATCATTTTCCGTAGTGCCGATGAAGTAGCCTTTCACATCGAAGACAGCGCTCTGGTCATTGAGGGGAAACTGGGAAGCGCAGCGTTTCATGAAATCACCAAGGCCATCAGGCCCGGACACAGCGAGCCAACTGCTGTCAAATACTCGGGTGTTCTCTAGCAGGGATATGCGGGCTCTCAGTTGCTCTCATCTCGCAACAAGCGAATGAGTCCGTCCAAGTCCGGGCCACCTTGGATTAGAAAACTCTCGCTGCCAGCATCGCTACTGATGTTGATACTCCCGGTTCCCATTCTGCGCGCCTGAACGTGGATGTCGCTCTTGCCTTGTAACGCGAGGAGTGTGTTCCATATGTCCGAGCTTCGAGCTGGAGGCAGCGGGCGGTCAAAGGGCTTACCGCCGCTATACGTGCCACTAGAACTCTCGTCCGGTTGAACCGGAGAGTAAACGATACGTCCTTGCTCGTAGGCTCCGGCCTTTAGTACAGCAGAAAACTTGTAGTGATTTCCACTGCCGTCCGAGACGCTCGCCTTTAGGGATTCGGCTTTAGGTGCAATATCCACTGTGGCTCCTTGTTTTTTCGTGCCCTCAACAGGGGATTCGCCTGCAGGTTCTGCTGGTGACCTTGTGTCTGCCGACTGCGGTTGGTTCGCAGAGCAGGCGACGAGGCAGGAGAAGGCCGAGATGAAAACTAGAGGACGAAGTGCCATGCTCTGAGTATAAGGAATAAACATGTGAGTGGTGAGGCAATCTTTAGGGCAAGGGCGCCGCCCATATTTCGTGTTTATCTGACGTGGACCAAAATACCATCCGTTGGCTTACTGCCAGGTGTTGGATTGTATCGGCAGGATCGGCTGAGTAGTTGAGGATACGCTTTTTTGATTTATGGTCGTAGCAGGTGATGTTCGCGCCACTCAGGGAGCAAATTCCGCCTGCGCCAACGGCGAACTTCTCGGTTGGCGCGTCGAGGTCGAATACGTCTAGGCCACCATGCCCTATCGCATGAACCTCACCCCTAGTCCCGCCACTCTTGACAATAAAGACATCGTTCTTCCAGACAGAAAAATGAGCGACATCCGTTGCTATGAGCTGCATTTCTCCATTGGAGAGAAGATGCAATTCTTGTTGTTGGTTTTTGAATAGTACGTGCTCAGGAGTTGCGTCGAGCATGTCGCGCTCTTGGGCCGGACTGTGAATCGTCGGCGTTCCCCCACCATCAATGGAGACACTGCTCAGTCCATTTCCGTCAATCCAGTATACACGGTCAGTGGTAGCCGCTACATCGGTCACCATGACCTTGGTTGGAATGGTTTTGATGATTGCTGCCCGATCTCTATTGGCAACAACAATCGCGCTTAGCTCTTTCGACGCGGCAAATATATGCCGCGATCCCACGTAAAAATTCTCACTGTTCAATGAGAGTTCGCCAGTGTTGACATTGAGCTTTTCGATGTGTCCATCGGACAGGGACATATACCCGGCAGTACCCATATAGTCGACCCAGTACAATCTTTCTTCGTCATCATCGGCGTACACGCGAATGTTGGGCATGTACTGCTTAACAGGAACAACGACGCTGGCTGCTTCGACAGAGAAACTCTGTTGGGGCTTTGGCGAGACCGGCTGGCGTTCGGGAGCGTCTTGAGAGCAGTTCGAAGTACACTGCATACCACTTGGTGCTGACTTTGCCGGAGGAGGGGCAGATGAGCCACAGGCGCCGATGAGAGTAACAACGAGAGCGAATCGAATGGAGGCCATGGGGCAGCCTATTACACCGCCGAGCAAGCGTCAAACGTGAGCGGGACAGGTGGCTTTAGCCGGTGCTCAATGTCGGACGGATACCTGCCCATTGAGCGATTTCTGCAGCATTTCGAATTGCGATATATCAACTTGCGTTCCTCTGAGGTCTAACCCCACAAGTTTCGTGAGTCCGGTGAGCGGTGCCAGATCGATCACTCGAGTGTTCGCCAAATCGAGATGCTCAATTCCGGACAAGTTAGCGAGCGGTCGAAGGTCTCGGACGTTCGTCTCGGCGAGCCCTAAATACGAGAGTTTCGGCAGTCCAGCCAGCGGGGCCAGATTGGATGTCTTGCATCCGCGAAGGTCCAGGTGGGTGAGAGCGGTAAGTCTCGCCAGATTTTCGAGGCTGGTGATGGTCGTGTAGTCTAGGTAGAGTACGTTGAGCTGTTTCAGTGTTCTGAGAAGGCGGAGCTTTACTGTTCGGTTGTGGCTCAGGTCTAGTTCCAGAAGGCTTCGCGAACCGGACACCGCCACCAGGTCTGCTAGGCTCGCACTCCGCTTTAACCTGCATCGTGTGAGAAAACCCCGAGCGTAGCCTCTATCCTTTCTTGCGACAAATTCATCAAGTGCTCCAGCTAGGGCAGAGCGGTGTTTCTGGGCGAATTGCAGCGCGTTTCCGAGTTGCTGTTTCGTTGGTTCAGCCAGCATCTGCAAGGCGATAAACTTGCCCAGCGGGTTACCCCATTGGGTCAGCATGTCCGCGTAGACAAGCAACTCATCGTCATTGTCGAAGTCGCTCAGGACCCGTTCTAGTTGGGCCCGCAACCTTGGATTGTCTGGGTGCAAGATGATGTGTACCTATAACTAGCGACTACCGATAGTACCAACCGGGGTAAAAACATTCTAGTACACAGGTGGTAGAGTCCCAAGCTCAATGGTCGGGGGCTTGGTAAACGTCGAATCGATCACCTCAGTTATTCTGTGAAACTGGGATTTCCTACACACTGCGAATGCGCCAGCCTCGCGGAGCGCCTCATTACCAGCACTATGGGCTGAAATCGCAATGATAGTGAGTCGAGTCACCAGCCGCGTGGCCTCGAGCACAACTTCCACACCCTTACCATCATCAAGGTCATAGTCAATTAGCAGAACGTCAAACAGAGTTTCTCTGAGAGCACGTTTGGCCTCGTAAATCGTGGCGACGAGTATAACCTGATGTCGGCCCAAGAACTCCTGAATAACCATGTCTGCGAACACGGCGTGGTTTTCGACTAGTAGAATTTTCAAGTTTTCGTGCTCAGAAACCACGATTTCGGTAGAGCACACAGCGACGGTGGTGTCGTCCGAGAAGCCTCCACCTGGTAGACGAGCGGACTCAGTGAGAAACTCGGCGAGCAAGGCGTTGTTTTCGATGCTCCCAACGGACTCGATAATTTGCGCCCGTCTTGCATAGTT
>JAESTW010000766.1 GCA_016763395.1 Kofleriaceae bacterium | reverse complement strand
GACGCAGATGAATCAGCTGTCGAAGGTACGACGGATACAGGAGATTCAGCCACCGAAGAGCCAGCTGCTAGTGAGGATGTGCCGGTTGAAGAGACCACTGCTGTTGAACCTCCCAGCGAAGAACCTGCGGCAGTGAAACCTGCGGCAGTGAAACCAGCGACGGCGAAACCTGCGGCGGCGAATCCAGTAGCAACTCCGGACAAGGACGACGCTCCTCCAGCGGCGGAGTAACTCTCCTGCTCAAATTTGTAAAGTACCAAGGTCTGGGCAACGACTTTCTCGTTGTCGACCTTCGCGGCCTGAGCCCCAGCATACATCCTGAGCAAGAGGATGCCTGGGGCTTTTCCATAGCCAGAGCTCTGTGCGATAGACGGCTAGGAGTTGGAGGCGATGGCGTTCTCACGCTGACCAAGGCAATGACCTCCGAGGCCGCTGCCATGATGCGTGTGCTCAACTCGGACGGTAGCGAAGCCGAGATGTGTGGCAACGGGTTGCGCTGTGTGGTCAAATTCCTGTTGGAGTCTGAAGGCAAGCAGGCAACCGAGATCACGGTGGACACTGGGGCTGGTCCTCTCGCCTGCACGGGCTTTTGGCAAGATGGCCAGGTTGCCGACGTAGAAGTGAACATGGGCACGCCCCGCTTGCAAAGGCGGGATATCCCCATGTCTGGCGCTCCGAACAAAGAATGTCTTGAGGTCGACTACAGCGTCGGAGAACGCAAGCTTTCTCTCACCGCAGTTTCAATGGGGAACCCACACGCGATTGCGTTTGTCCCTGAGGCCGGTGCCAAGTTGCGCACGCTGGCCGAAGCGATTGGCCCAACGCTAGAAACCCACATCGACTTTCCCCAGCGCACCAACGTCGAGCTAGCCAAGATACATAGCAGTAGCGAAATTGAACTCGTGGTCTGGGAGCGTGGAGTTGGTATTACCCAAGCCTGCGGAACCGGCGCCTGCGCCACCGTAGTCGCCGCGTGCCGAGCTGGACACTGCAAGCCCGGCACTGAGGTTGAAGTCCGCTTACTCGGCGGTAGCCTCTTTATTGTGGTGTCGCCGGACTACCAGTCCGTGCTGATGCGTGGCCCGGCAACCCACGTGTACGCTGGCACTATCGACTTGTCCACGCTCACAACCTCCGCTTGAAGTCGGCCACCAAGCCATCGCTTGCACAATAGTCTGTCGCAAATGGCACCGGCTAGTACAGCTTGGTTTGCAAAGCCGCCTGATTTAGCGGGATACCGAGATGCTCATAGGCTTGGGCTGTGGCAATGCGCCCGCGAGGAGAGCGAGTGATGAAGCCAGCTTGCAACAAAAAGGGTTCTACGACTTCTTCTAAGGTACCGCGTTCTTCACTGAGCGAGGCGGCGATGGCTTCTACCCCGACCGGGCCACCATCAAAACGCTCGATGATGACATTGAGGTAATTGCGGTCCAGCCTATCGAGGCCACACTGATCGACCATGAGCCGCTCCAGCGCACTATCAGCGATCTCTCGATTGATATTGCCATCGCCCTCGACCTCGGCAAAATCTCGGACACGGCGCAATAAGCGGTTGGCAATTCGGGGCGTACCACGAGAGCGTCTAGCGATTTCTTTGGCACCCGCGAGATCAATTCGGAGATTCAAGATGCCCGCAGATCGCTCAACGATGATGGTCAGCTCGTCTTCGTCGTAATAGCGAAGCTGCCAGTGAAAGCCAAAACGGTCCAGCATTGGCGAGGACAGAGAGCCCATGCGCGTGGTAGCGCCGAGCAAGGTGAAGCGCGGCAAGGCCATGTTGATGGCTTTGGCATGGGGCCCTTCGCCGATGAAAAAGTCGAAGCGAAAATCCTCCATCGCCGAATAAATAACCTCCTCGATGACGGGGCTGAGACGGTGAATCTCATCAATAAAGAGAACATCCCCCTCCTGCAAATCGGTGAGCATGCTGGCCAGAACGCCTTTGTGATCGATGGCAGGCCCGCTGGTGATGTGCACCTTGGCATTCATCTCATTGGCAATGACATGCGCCAGGGTTGTTTTGCCCAAGCCAGGAGGTCCGGCAAAGAGGAAATGGTCGAGTACCCAGCCGCCTTTTTTGGCCGCGGCAACGGAGACTTTGAGGTTGGAGATAATCTCGGTTTGTCCGACGTACTCGTCAAAGCATGTCGGACGCAGCGCGTTTAGATAACCCGACTCATTGAGATTTTCTCGCGGGCTAATTTCGCTGCCTTCTCGAGCGTCTCCGTCGCCGTCTTCGTGTTTTTTTCGTCCCATACTCTACCTCGGCATCGCCTGAAGTGCCTGACGCATTACGCTTTCCAGGCTGGAGCCAGAATCCACAGGCATCGCGTCGACCACTTTTTCGGCTTCTGGCTTTCGAAATCCAAGTTGCACCAGAGCCAGTATTACATCGGACTGCAAAGGCGATCGCAATCCTGTTGCGCCTGAGCTCTCGCTGGTTGATGTTGACGTTGCGATGGATTTTCCGGCGGCTGCCCAATCCATGAGCAAACGCTCACATTTCTCGTGAAGCTCAACAACTAGCATCTCAGAGGTTTTCTTACCAACTCCTTTGATTGCCAACAATTTCTTCACTTCTTTGTTGGCGATGAGTTGTGCGATTGCGACCGGGCCTGTGCCAGAGGAGAGAATCTTGATGGCGGATGCGGGACCGACATTTTTCACGGTGATCAGCAAATCAAAACCGCCCGCTCGTCCTCGCTGGAAAACCCATAGAGGCAGATCTTGTGATCTAGAAATTGGGTAAAAATCCGCATCGAAACAGTCGCGCCAATTTCACTAACGCTGGCGAGCGTATGAGACGAGGCGGACACCTCATAGCCAACGCCGCCGCACTCAATAAGCACAGAACTGAGTCCGCGATCGATTACTTTTCCTCTGAGATTTCCTATCATGCTCTCACTCCTACTGCTTGAGATTTATTCTTAGTCACGGTCGCAATCTCAAAGCGCATGCTGTGAGTAATGGCAACTGCCAACGCATCGGCCGCGTCCGCTTGGGGAAGGCGCCGAAGTCCGACGAGCGCTGCAACCATTTTGGCGACTTGTGCTTTGGGCGCATTGCCTTTGCCTGTCACACTTTGCTTGACTAGTGTTGGCGCGTACGAGTGCACCATCAAACCGGAGAGTCCCGCCACCGCCAAAACAGTGCCGCGGGCTTGCGCCAAGGCCAGGGCCGAACGTGGATTGACTCCGATAAACACATCTTCTAAAGCGACAATCGTTGGCCGCAATTCGTTGATTACATCGGTGAGCCAACAAGCGATGTTTCCCAAGCGGGCCTCTGCTCGCGCGCCACGCTCGGGACTCAGAACGCCACACTCTACGTAGCTGCACTGACGGTGATCATCGACGTCGATCACCGCGTATCCACAAAGCCGGCTTCCCGGGTCAACGCCTAGCACTCTCATGCACTGTACATTAGCGCAGGTCGCTATGAAGACCAAAATACTGTCACAGATTCGTGTCGCAATTGCGGAGATGTACGTGATGTGCAGATCTGAACGAGAATTTACGAAGCTTGGCCGCCTTGGTAGGAAGGAATCACGCCATTTTCGGACAGTAGCTCCACAACTTCTGCCAAGGGCAACCCAATTACATTCGTGATCGATCCTCGCACTTCGGTGACAAAAGCGGCTGCCATGCCCTGCACTGCGTAGGCACCTGCCTTGCCTTGCCACTCCTCCGCCAAGAGGTAATCCTCAAGCTCGGCATCGGAGAATTCACGCATTACGACCACCGTGGTTACATCTAGAACACAGTCAACTGGGCTCGGGCCACTGCGCTGCATTGCCACTGCTGTCGTTACGCGATGGGAACGGCCGCGCAATGCCAGCAGCATGCTCCGCGCTTCCTCACGATCACTCGCTTTGCCCATGGGAATGCTATCGACCTCAACAACAGTGTCAGCGGCAAGTACAAGCTGGTTGGGCTTGTCCGAAGAGATCCGCGTTGCCTTTGCGCGGGCGACCCGCAGTGCGTAGGGAATGGCCTCTTCATTTGGGAGTAGAGACTCATCGACATCGGCAGCGAGCACTTCGATGGAGATACCAACGCGCTCAAGTAACTCTCGTCGACGTGGGGATGCGGAAGCTAGAATAATAGTACTCATGAGATGGATTTACGATACTCCGTGAAACTACATGTCGTCGACATAAGTAATGGTGGTTTCGAGCTCGACAATCTGCACACTACGAATTTTAGACAAAAATAAACGGGATACGCCTTGGCATACCCCGTTTTGATTCTACTGAGAGTTATTCCTACTGGGGAGGCTTCCATCCGCCTGGAGCCGGTGGCCCACCCGCTGCGGGAGGTGCTCCTGGTGCCGGAGCCGGAGCTGCCGGTGGATAGGCGCCAGCTTGAGGAGGATATGCACCTGGCTGCGGAGGATACGCGCCGGCTGGAGGTGCGCCGGCCGCTGGTGGCATACCAGGCTGAGGCACGCCAGGAGCTGGGGCACCATAGGCTGGAGCTTGAGGCATACCGGGAGCTGGGGCACCATAGGCTGGAGCTTGAGGCATTCCGGCCTGTGGCATTCCGGCCTGTGGTATTCCGGCCTGTGGCATTCCGGGAGCTTGTGGCATTCCGGGAGCTTGTGGCATTCCGGGAGCTTGTG
>JAESTW010000765.1 GCA_016763395.1 Kofleriaceae bacterium | reverse complement strand
TTTAACAGCGGACTGAGTTTGCGAGGTGGTATCGGGTTCCACGCGCAAGCCAAAGTGAAAGGCCAGGATGGCACTCTTACCATTTCCCAGCCGAGCTACAGCGGGCTCTTTCTTGAGTCCGGACTACGCTATTATTTTTAGAAAGACGGACTGATGACATTTATCAAACACCTCGTACTTCCTATCCTAATCTTGCCATTGCTGGTTGTGGCAATTCCAACCTCCACTGCGGATGCATGTACCCCAGATCCCGTTAGCAGTATCAGTACCCCCTTGGTATTGCCCGCGGACGGCCAAAGTGCACCGCCCAATACCAAAGTGTGGATCACCGCCCCGATTGACGACTACTACTTTTACGACCGCTCGCCATTGGACTATTCGGACATCGAACTGCGAAGCGAAGACATGGCTATTGAGGTAAGCGCGAAAGCAGTGTCGGCCCGAGCTGTGTTTGTCAATCACCTCTGGATCATCGAACCGGTAAAACTCCTAGACGATGGGCAGGTCGTAGAAGTCTGGATTCGCGGAGAAAAGGTCTCTAACTTTGTTGTCCGCGGTAGTGAGTTGAGTATTCCGCCTTCGCCTCCTACCCTAGAATCGGTCGACGTCGTCGGCGAAGAGTTTGGCTTGCTTTTTTGTGGAGAGAGTTCGCAAATTTCCGTGTCGGTACGGGAGCCGACGACTCTGCTTTTCCTTAGCGAGCAAAGCCCTGGCAATGAGCTTCCCAGCAGTGTCCTGGCCATAGGTACCGAACAAATTGTCACTGCCATGGAAGTAGACGTGGGCGATCGAAGGCTACAGGTATTCGCAGTCGACCTCGCGGGGAATCTAAGCGAGCCGACTCCCCTGCCTGAGCTAACGGTGCCCCCAACCGTCACGGGTTGCTCGGCTTCGGATGCGCAACAATCCCCACCATTTTGGATACTGGCACTGTTTCTCGCTCTGGTGGCACATCGCCCAAAACGCGCTCGTTCGGCAGCGCGGGAAAAAGGGCGCTGGGCTGGCCCAGTAACCGACTGAGCAACGAAGAGCGAAGCGCCAAGCGAGATGGATCGGGTTCAGAATAGGTCAGTTAGTTTTCCCTGTGTCCGTGGGGCGCAGGGAAAACTAAATGGACAGATTCTGGGCTCGAGGCGCTCGTTTGGCAAGGCGCAAAGAAGGGCGCTGGGCTGGACCAGCAACCGACTGAGCAACGAAGAGCGAAGCGACAAAGGAGATGGATCGGGGCCAGAATAGGTCAGTTATTTTTCCCTGTGTCCGTGGTGAAGATGGCCACAAAAGGGCTGTTTCCATGTACAGTCGGCAGGTGTTTTCCCCTACCCCACATTTGCTCTCTAGCCTGTGCGCCATCGTCACGATTTGGGGTTGCGGCAAATCAAATGACAAGGATTCTGAGGGAGAAGGCGCTGCCCGCGAAACGATTGTCGAAACCACCACAGCGCAAACGCCCAAGCCGGGACCTCTCGATACCGCTTTCGTTCCGATCGATGTGCTCACCGAACTAGAAGGTATCTCTCTAACTTCTAATTCGCCATGCACAGAAAGCTTAGAAAGTTTGAAGCCACTACTGGCTGCGATATCGGCAGGGACTCAGAGTTTGGCAAAGGCGGACAGTCTTTCCTCGGTTGGGGAAACCTTGGCGACTCTCTCGGACAAACTGAGCGTGCTCGCAACAAAAATTATTCCCCGAGCCGAAAGCGAAGAGCTGCGCCGAATTAGCGCAGAGGTGCTGGCAACAATGACCGACCTCGCGGAGAGCCTCAAGCTCGCCAGCGATGCTGCGTTGAAACGTAATAAACAAGAGGCCGGTGCTGCCACTCGTCGCCTGCAAAATGGGGTTGCCAATACTCGCTCCGCCATCGAAGGACTCGCTAACCAATGCGCTCAATAATCGCCCAGGCCTGCCTCGCACCAGCCTTCCTAGCATCGACCTTCCTGGCCCTGGCCTCGCCCATCGCTCTTTCGGCATGTGATGTTGAACCAGAAACCACGAGGCATGCGTTTAGCTGGCGCGAGTCGGTTAGCGACATGCGAGATGCATTGCTCGGCAGCTGTAGTCACAATGGAACGCTCTTCGCCGTCGGTGGGCGCAGCCAGCGCGGCGCTGTATACCGTTTGTCCGGTGGGCGCTGGAGACAAGAAGCGGCACGTCTAGATGGCAAACGCTTGTGGGCGTGCTGGGCCGGTCCCGACGAACAAATCATCGCCGTCGGACAAAGCGGCACCATATTTCACCACAGCCGAGAGGGGTGGCATAAGGCAGAGGTACCAGAAGGCGTACGAAACGCGACTCTATACTCTGTATGGGGCATGCAAGACGGAACAGCAGTCGCAGTAGGTGGCGGTCTCAACGGGCCGAGAGATCTAGCGGTGATTTTGCACTACGACGGACAAAGCTGGACACGTGCGGACGCTTCACGCATCAACACAAAAAACTTACGGGCAGTGTGGGGAAGTTCGGTCGACGACTATTGGGCAGTGGGAGACCAAGGAGAAATCGCTCACTTTGATGGCACGGGATGGACTAACGTGAAGTCACAAGTCTCCGATCGGCTCAAAGCGGTGTACGGCGTCTCCAAAAACGAGGTCTACGCTGTTGGCGGTACCGGACGCGGAATTATTATTAGATGGAACGGCAGTTCCTGGGTCGCCTTTGACGAGATGCAAGACTCCCTCAATTCCGTTTGGGCGCAGAACAACAACAGCCTCTATGTTGGTGGAGAAGACGGCTTCTTGGCTCGATACCGTCGCGGAAACTCGCTGCCTCTGGTCGACCGCAAAGATACCAACCGCAGCTTTCCGCAATTGCGTGTGCAATCGCTCAGTGGATTTGGAACAAGTGTATTCGCCGCGACCTCTACGATTGAAACCGATATTGATGGTGAGTGGCGTGGGGCGGTACTCGGTCTCAACCGCAGATTTGGCGGTTTGGTAGTCGTAGACCCCGCACCGGACGCAGCGCTTCCACCGGATGCACAACCTGCAGACGCTGGAGTTTCAGACGCAGGTTCAGAAGACGCAGGTTCAGAAGACGCAGCCTCGGACGCCAGCTAAACACCAAAGTGCCAAGCGGTGGTTAGCAGTCCGTGCTCTACGAGCGAAAGCGAGTGACTTTGAGTCCGGTCAAGGCGCCTAACTGTAGCAATACCTTGCGTATTGCGAGGTTTTGCAACGCAGAGATGGCGGAAAGCGCCGGTTTCGGCGGTCCGACTTTCACCACGGGATGCTAGGACTTCGGCGCTGCAGGTTTCTTCGCAGCGGGCT
>JAESTW010000764.1 GCA_016763395.1 Kofleriaceae bacterium | reverse complement strand
CCCAACTTGGCCAGCGCTTCAGGATGTTTGTCCGCAGGTTCTTTGCAGTCTTTACAAATGCGTCGTGCCAAACGTTGCGCGACCACGACATTGACAGAGGCGGTAACGAGGAAGGGCTCCACACCCATGTTGAGCAATCGAGAAATTGTCGAGGGCGCATCATTGGTGTGCAGCGTCGAGAGCACCAGGTGTCCGGTGAGCGCAGCCTTCACCGCGATCTCTGCTGTCTCGAAGTCGCGAATCTCGCCTACCATGATGATGTCCGGATCCTGCCGGAGCAAGGAGCGCAGCGTCGCGGCGAAATTTAGTCCGATTTCCTCGTGCATCTGCACTTGGTTGACACCTTCGAGGTTGAATTCGACCGGGTCCTCAGCGGTACTAATATTTGTTCCCACCTTATTCAGTTCGCTCAAGGCGGAGTAGAGTGTAGTCGTCTTACCGGAACCCGTAGGTCCGGTGACCAGCACCATTCCATAGGGCTGGTTGATAGCCTCCTGGAATGCATCCAGTGGGCCTTGCTCAAAACCGAGCTTGGTCATGTCCAGCTGCAAGTTACTCTTGTCGAGAAGTCGCAGTACGATCTTCTCTCCGAAGAGTCCGGGCAACACCGAGACACGAAAGTCCATCTCTTTGTTACGACCGATTTTCAGCTTGATACGACCATCTTGCGGCAATCGTCGTTCTGCGATGTCCAAGCTGGCCATAATCTTAAGGCGACTGGTCATCGCATTTTTCATGCGAAGTGGTGGACTCATCTCCTCGTGGAGAAGGCCATCAACTCGAATCCGGACACGAAAGCGTTTCTCGTAAGGTTCGATATGAATATCAGACGCACCTCTTTTAATAGCGGTGAGCAAAATGGCATTGCAGAGCTTGACGACCGGAGCTTCGCCCGCTTGGTTTTCCAAGTCGACGACGTTCATGTCATCAGCGGTGTCCATCTCGAAATCGACGTCGTCCAACCCGCTTCCGAACTCTTCTAACATCTCTTCCAGGTCCGGTCCCTGGTCGTAATAGCGAGTAATCGCCTCGTCGATTGCGGCTTCTGAAGCGACAACAGGCTCGATGTTATATTGGGTTAAGAACTTTAGTTCGTCGATCGCGAAGATGTTTGACGGGTCACTCATCGCGACGATCAAAGTCGCTCCAGCTCTGTTGACCGGAATGACCAAGTGCTTCATTGCGATAGCCTTGGGAACCAGCTTGAGTACCCCAGGGTCGATTTCAAAGTCACTTAGATTGATCGAGGGCAGGCTGTATTGCTGCGCCAAAAACTTGGTCAAATCGCCGTCGTCAACGTAACCAAGTTGGCTAAGAGCAACACCTAGCCTTCGGCCGGAGCGCTTGGCGTCATCCTGCGCGTCCTGCAATTGTTGGAGCGAGATCATCTTCTCGCGTACGAGAAGTTCACCGAGTCGGCTCATAGTGTTTGGTTTCCCAGAATCAAATGTTTCAAGACCTTACCCATGTACATAGCGAGGGTCAATTTTACGACAGGACGGCCGACTCTGCCTGTGTTTTGACACCAGATTCCCGCCCAGCCTAAAGATCCACTGTCTGACCAGCCTTAGGAATGTGGGTGTGCGGCGCATATAGTCACCGCAAAAGCTAAAAATTTGCCCGCTTTGACCGATTGAGGCTTATGTGGAACAGACCTTTTCAACGAATTGCCATGATTTCAGGGCAGAGAAGGCGCTAGACCACCATACAAACCTGTGGGGAGATGTACGATGAGTAGTCCAAACAATCGAAAATTGGCTAGAATTCGCAGTGAACTGAGAGTGCGCTTGATGACGCAGTGTACGGACGGGACCGGAGATATACTCTTGCAACTGCTACACGCCGCCAATCTCGCTCCCGGCAACTCCAATGAGTTGCACAACGAGTACGAGCGCTGGCGATTGCGTTTTGAGATGCTGGCCCAGTAGCGCCCTTACTCCAGTGAGTAGCGCGACACCTGCCAGCTAGATCACTAGGGAATAGTCTGAACGGTGATCTTGTAGTTATTTTGAATGGTCGCGTCTGCGCCGTGAACTACCGCAAAGTAGGTTCCCACAGCTAGGTTGGGAACTGCTACCCGGACAATACCGGTGTCGCTGCCAACTACCATTCCGACTCCGATGGGAACACCGGAACCGTTCAACATCTCGACGACCAACTCGCCTGGGCCTGGATCATATTCGATCTGCGCTAGAGCGTTTGCACCGGCAACTTCTACGTCGAATCGGAAGAAGTCTTGATCGCCAGTTGGGCAGATCGCCAACTGCACGATACTGATGTCCGTAGTAACGCTTGGAATATTGGTAAGCGTCGGGTCGGCGATCGAGTTGTTGGGTTCGAGGGGGCTGTCATCAGCGCAGGTGAAAGCCCCACCTTCGCGGGCGTCTGGACGAGTCGTTGGGTCTTCACCCATACGTTCGCAGATTTCTACGCCAACTGATTGAACAACACACTCATAGTCGTCCGGACAAGCGGGGCTACCGGTTCCGCAACGGAAAGGGGAGTCACCTAGATCTGGATCGAAGGTATTGCATCCGGAGAACGCGATGGTCGCGAGTGAGAGTGACGCCAAGAGAGAAAAAGGAAGGAATGTTCGAGACATTTTCTAAAACCTCAGAGATGCCGCGGCACCAATGTAATCGTTGCCAACCACGGGAATGGTTGTAAGGGTGTTTGTTTCTTTTTCTTCGCTCGAGATGTCCAAGTACCACAGAGCACCAGCTGCCGCGGCTGACGCGATGCCAAGTCCGAGGGCTACGGTTCCCAGTGTCTCGTAGGTACCACCTAGGGACAGAAGGTCTTTTTGCTTTTGAGCAAACTGCTTACAAGGTGGTCCAGTCGGACACGATCCGGCACGAGATTGAAGCGCTTCTTTCTCTAGCTCACTGCTGTAATTGGCGGAAACCAAGTAGAAGACAGTGGAGGCTGCGATGAGACCGACAGCGGTGCCAGTAGTGCCCCACTTAAGTTTATCGAATTTGGCAGAGCCAGGGTCGAGCCAACCGCCATCTGAATTGCCGGTGTCGCTTGGCCCTGATGTGATGTCAGTCGGGCCGGCAGTTGCTACGATCGGACCGGTTGTGGAGTCGGCGTAGTAGCGAGGCTTGGCGCCTAGTTCCATGTACACGATGTGTGGGCTTGTTGGTTGTCCGGATCGCTCAAGGACTTTGCCCGAGCCATCTCGAACTTCAATGTAGTATTGAACGTTTTTTCCGCGGGTTTGCTTCGCAGGAGTACGCGCAACCAGTTCCTTGAACCGGTATCGCATTTCTACTGCGATGAACTTTGGTTCTCCAGCTGGTCGATAGTTAACAATGACTCGCCACGGAACTCCCTCGGGAACGGTTGCGACAATATCCAATGGAGTGTTCGGCGGTGACTCGTCAACGACTGAGTGCTTGAAAGCGGTGACAGTCACTGCGGGCTCAGTGTCGGTACCAGCGCTTTCTTTCTTAAGCACTCGAAGACGTTTTTTGGCGACGTCGCGGTTGGCAACACCCTTCTTTGTGTCTCGTAGGAACTTTTCGTAGTAAAAAGTCGCCATCTGTTTGTCGCCGATTTCATCGTGTGTGAAAGCGATGTTGTACAGAAGCACAGAGTTCTTGGACAGCTTATAGGATTCCTTGAACTCATCGACTGCGCTTTCAAAATCCTTGGCATCGAAAAGCTCTCTGCCTTTCATGAAGTGATCTTTGGCTTTCACCATGTCTTCTTCACTTGGGCCAGTTGGAGCAGCGGGAGTCTCAGGAGCCTCCTCTTCTTCTTCCTCTGCGGCCGGAGTTGCCTCTGTCGCCGGAGTTGCTGTCGCCGGAGTTGCCGTGGCTGGAGCTGCGGGCTTGTCCGGGGTCTCCTGGGCAAGTGCGGGTGTGCTGGCGAGAGTTAACCCGATAGTTCCCGCGAGAAGAGCAGTAAGAATGGACCTCATTGATTGTCTTTTCTGTTGTTTGCGACCGTTTTGCACAGATGCCTCCTAGCTAGCTACCTCTGGGCAACTAACGGGCCGTGTGTACCACAGCAATTGAGCTTGGAAAAGTCGAAATGGTGCACGCAAAAAAGGCCACAGCATTTTTGCTTGTGGCCTTTGGTAGTTTGCTTGTTCTGAGACTATGCGAAGGGATCGACGATGCCGCCCTTGGGCTTGGTCTTTTTAGGTGCAGTCTTTTTGACGGCCTTTTTCTTTTTGACGGTTTTCTTTGTGCCAGATTTCTTCGTTTTGGAGCGTTTTGCTTTAGCAACTGCTTTCGCTGCCGCTGCTTTGTCAGCCGCCACTTTGTCCGCTGCTGCCTGCTCAGCTGCCGCTGCTACTGCTGCCTCTTCGGCTGCTGCTGTCGCTGCTGCAGCCGCTTCTGCGGTTTTCGCTGCTTCTGCGGCCAGCTCGGCTGCTGCAGCAGTTTCCGCTGTCTCTAAAGGTTGAACTTGAGGTGTACTTGGAAGTGCCGCTGCTGCTTCTGCAGTTTTCGCTGCTTCTGCTGTTTCCGCCGCTGCGTTGTCTGTCTCCAAAGGCTGAACTTGAGCAGTACTTGGTACTGCCGCTGCCGCCGGGGTTACCGTTACTGCTGGAGTCGTTGGCAATGGAGTTACTGTTGCCGCAGCATTGGTAGCTGGAGCTACATCGGGTGCCATCAGCTTACTTATTAAGAAGGCAATGGCAAAACCTGCGATACCGACCGCCGCCAACAATCCGTAGTTTGTCTTGGCTGCAGGAGGCTCAATTGCCACGGCAACCACCGGAGCGGCTACCGCTTTGGCAACTTGTGGTTTCTCTTCTGTTTCAGTTTTGGCCGAGCTTGAATCTGTCGCTTTTACCTTCTCGCCAGATGTTTTTGCATTTGCCGCTGCCGTTGCCAGTGATGTTTTAGCCGACTTGGCTGCCTTTTCAGCTCGTTCCGCTCGTTGCTCCGCTTTTGCAAGCTGTGCCTCGGCTTCTGCGAGTTGACTTTGTGCACTCTTTAATTGTTCTTGAGTCTCCGCTTCAATCTCAGCAACCTGCTCCTCGGCTGCAACAGCTCTCGCCTCGGCTGCGTCGAGTGCATTTGACTTCGCCTCGCTAGCTTTCGCCTCGCTAGCTTTCGCCTCGCTAGCTTTCGCCTTGGCCTCTGTTTCAGCGCCTACTCCCCAATCTCCCAAGCTATCTAAAGTGGAGTTGGCCTCCGCAATAAAAGCATCTAGGGAAGAGTCAACATTGGTGTTGATCGCATTTGCCGCTTGCATGAGCGCCGAAGGACGACCTCCTGAAGAACGCCCTGCACCTAGTGCTGAAGACGCAGGGGAAGACGCGGGGGAAGATTCACTATTTTTGCTACTACTTTTGTCAGCGGACATAAACGCTCCTGAAGTCTGGCGGAGAAATGAGATTCGGGAAATTCAGCATACCTCGCTCTTCCCGTATTTGGGGAAACGATCGTCTGCTGAAAACGATCTTTCGCCGGCGAGGTTTCGCGGAACTACCCAGAATAAAGTAATTCCGCGTTGTTAACTATACTTCGATAGTATCGAGAGAATGGTAAACTTCCGCTTCCATCTCAATTTTTTCGCGGTTTAAGAAGCCTCCGCGACATACAGCAGCACCAATATTGCCTCCATTGGACCAATGATCGCCCAGAGCTTGCAATAACTGCTCTTCTGAAATGAGTTCTCGTTCACACAGAAATTCACCAAATCGAATTGCCCGCAGTACTGTTGCCGTTCCATTATTTGTGTGTAAATTCGTATTGTTCATCGCTAAGTATCCATAATTACGTAGTTGGCGCGCAGTCTAGCCTAAAACCTAGGTTAGGGGGAAAATATCCACGCAGTCAGCGTCATTTTGTCGCAGTCATCATCGGCAGTGCAACTTGGACAATTGTCCGTTGACAACGGATGGCCACAGATAGATGGTGCGCGGAATTTCTATGACAAATGAAGAGCGAGGTCCTAGGCGACGTGAGTCGCGCGCAGGTCGGGAGCAATCCGGCCGTGGTCCCATGATCCGAAAGGGCATGGTACGGCTTCATGATGACGTCGCCAGGCGTGTGTGGCTCGGTCATCCTTTTGTATACAAAGAGGCGATTGACGCCAAAAAAATTCTTGGCGAACAGGGATCCTCGGTAGATATTCACGATTGGGAAGGTGACTTCGTCGGTCGGGGAGTTGTCGATGGCAACTCGGCAATCGCTATCCGTGTGGTTACTCGAAACCCGGACCAAGAAATAGACGACCTATTGTGGAAGCGCCGAGTGAAGGCGGCGATTGCAATGCGCCGAAGTCTATTCGACTTGGACACAATGGAGTGTTTGCGACTGATCAATGGTGAGAGCGATGGTTTTCCCGCAATCAATGTTGATCGTTACGGTGACTACCTGCTCGTCCAAGTTGGAACCCCTGCAGTAGAAGGCTGGCTCGACGCAATTTACGATGCGCTCGAAGAAGAGATGTCACCTAAGGCTATCTACGAACAACGTCGATACCGACCTCTCGCTGGAGAAGCGCCGCGCACAGGATCGCTCTTGGTTCGCGGACAAGCTGCTCCCGTAGAATTCGAAGTGAGCGAAGGGCCCCTTAAGTTCCTTGTCGACGTCACTTCTCCTTTGTCGACCGGAGTTTTTGCCGACTTGCGAGTCGGACGAGAAGCAGTGGCGCGATGGGCAAAAGATCGAAAGGTACTCAACCTATTTAGTTACACCGGAGCTATCTCGGTATACGCAGCGCACGGTGGCGCGTCCGAAGTGACTGCGGTGGATGTTCATGCAAAGTCGCACGCTCGTTCTCGGCGTAACTTTACACTCAACGGTTTTGACGGCGAAAAGCCAGAACTCATCGTTGGCGATGCACTAAAAACGCTTGCTCGATTTTTGGATCGTGGACGCCAATTTGACATGGTCGTCATCGACCCTCCCGCTTTTGCCAGTGAAACAAAGGTGGCAAGCCTTGGAGCTCTTCAAAGGACTACAAAGAACTCGTCGCTGCTTGCCTCGACGTTCTTTCCCCTGGTGGATTGCTAATTGCCGCATGCTCTACTCACAAGATGTCTCTGAACGATTTTGACAACGCTCTGGCACAGGGCGCGAGTTCGGCAGGGCGGGTAGTTAAAGTTATTGAGAGGCAAGGGCTGCCGGTTGACTTTCCTGTAATCCCAGGTTTTCCAGAAGCGAATTATTTGAAATCTGCGGTCTGCCTAGCACAGTAATACCCTCTGCCCCTATGGCAGAAAAAGTACTCATTATCGGGAGCGGCCCAGCCGCTCATACCGCAGCAATCTACACAGCTCGGGCGGAGCTAGCTCCGCTTCTTTTCGAAGGTTTTATGGCGGGCGGTGTTGCCGCAGGTGGTCAGCTCACTACGACAACCGAGGTTGAGAACTTCCCGGGATTCCCTGAAGGAATCAGTGGACCTGACCTGTGTGACAGGTTCCGTGCTCAGTCCGAACGATTCGATGTCCGAATCATTACTGAGACTGTTACCAAGCTAGATCTTTCTTCTCGCCCGTTTAAATACACGACAGACGAGCAAGAGGGCGAAGCGGACACGATTATCCTGGCAACAGGCGCGACCGCTAAGCGCATGGACATTCCCGGCGCTGGCGATGGCCCAAATGAGTTTTGGCAGCGCGGCGTGTCCGCTTGTGCGGTTTGCGATGGCGCATTGCCTATGTTTCGCAACCAGCCTTTGGCAGTTATTGGCGGTGGCGACTCAGCAATGGAAGAGGCGATGTTCCTCACCAAGTTCGCTAGCAAAGTCTACTTGCTTGTCCGGCGCGACGAATTGCGCGCCTCTAAGATCATGGCGGAGAGAGCACAAAAGAACGAAAAGATCGAGTTCTTGTTCTCGCATTCCTGTGTAGAAGCAATGGGAAGCGATGGCCTTGAAAAAATTCGGGTCAAGAACCTGAAAACAGATGAAGAGCGAGAGATCGATTGCTTGGGACTCTTCTTTGCTATCGGACACATTCCCAATACCAAGTTCCTAGGCGGGCAACTTGATACCGATGAGGAGGGCTACGTGCTCACCACTCCAGGTTCGACAATCACCAGCGTGCCAGGCGTGTTTGCCGCTGGCGACGTTCAGGACAAGAAGTACCGACAGGCGATTACCGCCGCCGGTTCTGGGTGTATGGCAGCCATTGATGCGGAGCACTACTTAGCGTCTCTATAGACTCAATCCCTTCGACACAAAAAAGCCCCACTCCTGTGCGAGCGGGGCTTTTTCTCTTGGGCGATCCTCTAAGAAGAACTACTGGGGCATGTTCCAGCTTCGAATTCGTAGACCGCCGTTACCCGCGCTCGCTCCTGAAGACGAAGACGAAGCTGCGGCTGCT
>JAESTW010000763.1 GCA_016763395.1 Kofleriaceae bacterium | reverse complement strand
CGATTGTTGCTGTTGGGCTGATTTCCAGTTTGGCGCTGCTCTCTCTCACCTTCTTCCCAATCCTATTTTTCCCCGCCATCGTTCTCACAATAGTTCTCTATGTCGCTATCCCCGTTGCTGTCGCCGAACAACCCAGCATTGTCGGCTCGTTGAGAAGAAGCGCCGAACTCAGCTACGGACACAGGTGGCAAATATTTTCGATTCTCATTGTGCAAGTCATGGTGATACTAGTAGGCGCGCAGATACTGAGCCTTGCCTTTGGAGAACAAGGTGAGTCCCCCACGATGGCCTACATTCTGACGATACTCGGACTGCAAGTTGTGGTCGGGATCGCAGGTTCTATTCTTACTGGCGTCACCTATTTTCACTTGGCTCGGCCAAAACTACCTTTTGTAGGTTAAGCCAGAAGCACGACGACCGATCTACTGCGCGTCCCTCTTTGCTTTGGAGCTGCGCAATGCGTCTTACATCGGTCCTCACATCAATCCTATTGTTGCCTCTGTGTGTAGCCGCACTACCTACCTCATCTGCACACGCAGAAGCTCTGAATCCAGGCGACGCTTGTGAACAGGAGCTTGAGCGAGAAGCATCGCAGCTGATTTTTGACCTGACCTTAGAATTGGGTCGGCACAATTCCCTTTCTTCGGACGAGTTTTCTCGAATAGAAAAGCCTCTTCAGACTCTTAGAGCGCACGGCCAATCGCCTCAGGCCCTTTCGTGTTTCGGGCAATATCCCTTCCAAAAGGAGCGATACGAGAATTGGTTTCGCTTGCAGTCCCACAAAGTCGTTACCAAGACCGGACAGCGGCTCAATCAGGTATGTGCCCGACAAACACGCATCTTTATCACCACCAAAAAACTTCATATCGACAGTGCAGTCGCCAAAAATCGTCTCGCCAAAGCATCGAAACTAGCGGCCCAAATGGAGAAGTCACTGCGCAAGAGCCCGATGATGAGCCAATGCCCAACAACCAAGAAGAGAGTCGATAGACTCTTGGGAAGTTACTTGCCCGAGGTCATTAACCAAGCTGCATTGCCCAAAGTCCTGGGGGACATGAGCAAGTCGTACTTTCAAGCAAAACACAAAGTGGACGCAGGAATGCTCGCACTGCAAAGTGAAGGCGCAACCATGGTCCCCGTCCCGGGTAGCTTGGACCAAGCCCAGGGAGAATAAGCACTACGCCACGATCTCGGACAGTGTACGCTCTATGCCACGATTCTATCAGAACTGGGCGCAGGAGCGGATACATTACTACAGCCTGGAAGTGGGAAAACTCTTACCCTGGCGGATGCGAGCGCGTTTTGTACGTCGACGAAACAGGAACTACCGCAACTAACCCAGAAATTCGCCACCCATAATCGTACCTACCAGGCCCGCGCCCTAAATAAATGGCGACGACAATCCATCAAAGGCTGGGGAATGGAAAGAATATTCAATAGCAAAGGCAGGCCCATTGCCGAGTCTCAAGGGGGCAAAGGCCTTCTGTGGGTCTATAGTAGCCAATCGATGGCGGACAAAACCAAGGCGGAGTGCACCACCTATCGTTTTTCCAATCGCGGGAAACTGCTGGGAAACCACAGCAGCCCGTGTCCGCGATAAGCTTGGGCCGCTACACTACTTACTTAACGACTAGATCGTACTCAGCCCAAACGACGCCTCGAAGGTCGCCGCTCTCGTACCCGACGGCCTTGTCCTCTGGATACTTGCTAGCCAGGAGTTCCTTCATTGTATCGGTATGAGATGCCGCATCGCCATGACAGCCCAGACACATTCCGCTGGCTGTCAGAGGCACAATCACTCGCGCTACTCCATCTACGACTTCTTCTAAGCCCTTCAATCCCTCGGTTTTGCGCTCACCGGTAGTCGTCAGCCACTCTTGTACCCAAGGTGGAGACTCAGCGTTCTTTGGATTGCGCAGCCGTAGTGTCGACCTGCCGACTCGCAACGCGGGGTTTGAATGGATTCGCTAAGCGATTGTGCATCCTGGGCACAAGCACTCAGTGCTGCCCATGCTTGCGCCCAATACGGCTAACAGCAGAGGCAGTAGTCAGAGCGAAGCAATTACACGTCCGCGCAACGGGACTAGACTCGGCTTCTCAGACTCGTCTAGTTCGACCGGGCTTGCACGAACTTGGCTCAATTTAAACCTGTTGGTGCAGACAGCTAAGTGCGACAGAGAATTCCTGCCGAGCTTTCAATATGCCCTCTTCAGTCCCGCTTAACTCCCCGGCTTTTCCTGCCTTCTCAAGCTCCAGCGCGGCGACACTTAGGAGCACAGCACCGAGATTCGAGGCACTGCCCTTGAGTGAATGCGCAGCTAGAGCAAGGCGCCCCGCCTCACCGGCTTCCATGGCATCGCTCAACTCCTGAAGTAACTCGTTGCTCGACTCTTCAAAAATGGTCACGATGCTCTTGAGAATTTCTCCCTCGCCGTCATCCAGCGACCGAAGCTCTTCTATTACCTGCATGTCTAATACCCCAATTGTCATTCGTTCCCCTTGTGTTGATTGCTACAGCCGCTATCCAGTTCTATTCGGACTATAGGAGGCGAACTTTAGGTGTGATGGCGATCCCCACCCTATGTGATTTTTTTGGTCTAAATACTTAACTATTCGTTGCATGGTCCGAACTACTTTCTAAGCAAGGTGCTTTGGAACGGGGGGGACAGCGTGGATAATGATGACTCAGAGATTGTTGGAGAATTTCTTATGGAGTGTCAGGAGGGACTTGATCAGCTAGATCAAGACCTTGTGGCCCTGGAGGAGCGTCCGACTGATGGAGAATTGCTCGACCGCATATTCCGGTGTATACACACGGTAAAGGGCACCTCTGGCTTTCTCGCTTTTGGACAGCTTGAGAAAATTGCTCATGTAGGTGAGAACCTACTCAGTGAACTGCGGGACGGGAACCTGCTTGTAAATGCAGAGATTATCAGTGCCTTGCTGTCCACGATTGACGCTTTCCGAGACTTACTCACGAGTATTGAGGCGACAGGCGAAGAACACGTTGCCGATAATCGGGCGCTGATCACTCTTCTGACGGCCTTGTACGAAAACGGGGTACGTCCAGAAGAGGCAATGGCACCGGTGGCGGAAGCAACGCCTCAGCAAGAGACTGCGGAAGCAACACCTCAGCAAGAGACTGCGGAAGCAACGCCTCAGCAAGAGACTGCAGCTGCGGCCACGCCAGAGAAGGCTGCACAAAACAAAACGGCGCCAGTCAAAAACAGTTTCATCCGAGTAGATGTCCAGCTCCTCGATATGCTGATGAACCTTGTTGGCGAGCTCGTACTTGTCCGCAATCAGGTTGTCCAATACACACAGGACAAAGACGAGCCAGCATTTTTGGCCGTATCGCAACGACTCAACCAAGTGACCTCTGAACTGCAAGAGGGAATCATGCAAACTCGCATGCAACCCATCGGCTCTGTCTGGGGAAAATTCCCAAGAGTTGTTCGGGACCTCGCTGTCACTTGCGGAAAACAAGTCGCTATCCATATGGAGGGCGCGGAGACCGAGCTGGACAAGACGCTTATTGAAGCGATCAAAGATCCACTCACTCATGCGGTACGCAACGCGATTGACCATGGTATCGAAACTCCTGAGACGAGAGAAGTCGCTGGCAAACCTCGCGAAGGTACAATGACTCTCCGAGCCTATCACGAGGGCGGACAGGTCAATATCGAAGTCTCAGACGATGGCGCGGGAATTGACTGCGAGAAAGTACGAGCGCGGGCCGTTGAGCGCGGGCTCGTTTCGCCCGACGAAGCTCAAATGATGACCGAGCGTGAGAGCATTGCTCTGCTATTTCGTCCGGGATTCTCGACTGCCGCCGCTGTCACAAACGTGTCCGGACGAGGCGTCGGGATGGATGTTGTCAAGACCAGCATCGAGAAAATCGGTGGCAGTGTTGATTTGCAAAGTGAGCTCGGACGAGGTTCTGTACTCAAAATAAAAATCCCACTTACCTTGGCCATTGTTCCAGCGCTGCTTATTCGCAGTGGAGGCGACCGCTACGCGATTCCCCAGGTGAACCTATTGCAACTCATTCGGCTCGAAGGCGAGCAAATCAAATCTAAGGTTGAAATGGTCTTGGGAGCACCCGTCTTCAACTTACGCGGAAAGCTACTCCCTCTTGTAAGTCTCAACAAGCAACTGGAAGTGGAGGTAACAGAGTCGTCGGACGCCGAGCAGGTGCTCAACATTGTGGTTTTGCAGGCCGATGACCAGCAATTTGGCCTAGTCGTTGACGAGATAAATGACACAGAAGAAATCGTAGTCAAACCGCTCAGCGAGCAACTCAAAGGCCTCAAGGCGTACGCAGGTGCGACCATTTTGGGCGAAGGCAAGGTAGCGCTCATCCTAGATGTTCTGGGACTCGCAGAAAAGAGCCGAGTAGTGACTGACCACAGCGATAGACGCCATAGCGAAATACGCAATTCTGGCGACGTCGAAGGCAGCAGCCTCGAGTCCCTCTTACTCTTCGGAGATGGCGAAAACGGACGTCTTGCGCTACCTCTTCGGCAGGTGGAAAGGCTTGAGAAGTTTCCCCAAGGGACGATGGAGAAGTCCGGCGAGTTCCATGTCGTTCAGTATCGAGGCGAGGTGATGCCACTGATTCACGTATCTCAAATCATACCGAACTCGAACTCCGAGCCCGACATTGATGGGCCGCTAAATGTAGTGGTGTACTCGCACAAAGGCGGACGGATTGGACTGGTAGTCGACGAAATCCTGGACATCGTCTATGTCGAGATGAGTGCAGACGACATGAACGGCACCGAACCTATCTTGGGCTCCGTGCTGGTGGATGAAAAAGTCACCGACGTCATCAACGTAGAACGTGTGCTGGGAAGCAATCAAATCTTGGCACCAAAGCTAATGGGAGCACAACATGTCTAAGACACAACAATTCTGTACGGTTCAACTGGCCGACCTGTACATAGGGATCGAGGTTGAGCGAATTCAAGAGGTGATTCGCTACCAGGACATGACGCGTGTACCTCTCGCACCACCAGAAATACGTGGCCTCATCAACTTGCGCGGACAACTCGTAACCGCGATCGACCTGCGACACCGCTTTGCCTTGCCCAAGTTGGAGGGCGACCGACTTCCAATGAATGTCGTTGTACGCGGTGATGACGCCATTGTGAGTTTCCTGGTCGACGAAATCGGTGAAGTGTTGGAACTGCAAGAAGAAGATTTCGAACCACCACCGGAGACCTGCCTAGGAATCACCAAAGACCTCATTAGAGGTGTCTACAAACTGAAGGACCGACTCTGTCTGATTTTGAACACAGATCGGGCGATGAACGTAAAAACAATCGGATAGAGAAAGAGAAAGACATGGCAACAGCAAAAACAAAAAATCAGAGCCCACTATTTGACCGACTCGGAGGTCAAGATGCAATCAAAGCCGTCGTAGAAGCATTCTACGTACGGGTGGAGGCAGACGATGAACTAGAACAGTTCTTTGTCGACACCAATTTCAAAAGGCAGCGGCTTCGGATGGTTAAATTCCTAACTACAGCCTTTGGAGGGCCGGCACTCTATCGAGGAAAGTCGATGGCGCAAGCTCACAAAAACCTCAATATCGCCAGTGCAGATTTTGATCGCGTCGCCGGACACCTAGTTGACACGCTCGTGGATCTAGAAGTCCCGCAATCGGCAATTGATGAGATTGTTGCGCTCGTTGTCCCGCTCAAAGCGGACATCGTTACGGCGGATGATGATTCGGATTCGGACTCGGATTCAGAAGAACTCGAGGCGCTGCAAGACGAAGTTGATGAGCTCAAGATGCAGCTTTTCGAGGCAAAAGCAGCAGTGAACAAAGCGGCAAAGTTTCAATCCATGGTCGAAGGTTCGCCAATCAACACAATGTTCGCGGACAAAGAGGGCACGATTGAATACATGAACCCGGCATCGCTAGAGCAACTGACTGCTGTCGAGCAACACTTGCCCTGCAAAGCTGATACGATCGTAGGAAACTCTTTTGACATCTTTCACAAAAACCCTGCACATCAGCGATCGATGGTGGCAAACCCAAGCAAGCTGCCACACCGGGCGCAAATCAACGTTGGCCCAGAGGTACTTGACCTGCTGGTCTCGCCAATTTTCGATGCAGACGGAACCTATGTTGGAGCGATGGCGACTTGGGAGGTAGTCACCGCCAAACTTGAGATGGAACGAGAGGCAGCGCTCAGCCGAGCAATGGTGGAGAACTCGCCGATAAACACGATGTTTGCCAACAAAGAAGGCAACATTGAGTACATGAACCCAGCATCGCTAAAGCAGCTAACGGCGGTCGAGCAACACTTGCCGTGCAAGGCAGCTGACGTTGTTGGCAACACATTTGATATCTTCCACAAAAATCCGGCGCATCAACGTGCACTGGTTGCTGACCCAAGCAAGTTGCCACTCCGGGCGCAGATCGATGTTGGTCCTGAGATTCTCGACTTGCTTGTATCGCCAATTTTCGATCCAAACGGAACCTATGTCGGAGCGATGGCGACTTGGGAGGTAGTCACCGCCAAACTTGAAGCCGAGAAGGAAATGGCTATGACCAAAGCGATGGTTGAGAATTCTCCCATCAACACGATTTTCGCAGACACATCGGGCGTCATTCAGTACATGAATGCGGCCTCCTTCAAGCAGCTCAATGAAGTGTCCGGACTACTACCGGTGAAAGTTGACGATATCGTCGGCAACTCCTTTGATGTCTTCCACAAAAACCCGATGCATCAGCGGAACATTATTGCCGACCCGGCCAACCTGCCACACCAAACCAATATCCCACTCGGACCCGAAACCCTTGACCTACTGGTATCGGCGATTCACGGCCCAGGTGGTGAGTATCTGGGAGCGATGGCAACATGGTCTGTCATCACCGAACAACTCGCAACCGAGAAACGAGCTGTAGAGATGGCCGAACGGGAGCAATCTTCGGCCAAAGAGCTGCAAGAGAAGGTTGATTCGATTCTCACTGTTGTAGTAGCTGCTGGCACTGGAGATCTGACAAAAGAAGTCACCGTAGCCGGCGATGATACCATTGGACGACTGGGAGAAGAGCTATCGGAATTCTTTACAGGATTGCGAGGCAATATCAGCAAGCTTGTAGATGGTGCCAACGGTGTTGCGAAATCTTCTGTCTCAGTGGCAGAAGTCAGTGAAGGCATGGGCATCGCCGCCACGGAAACGACCAGTCAAGCGATGTCGGTATCAGTAGCGGCGGAGCAAGTTAGCCAGAACGTGCAAACGGTGGCAGCGGCGTCCGAAGAGCTCAATGCCAGCATCGGTGAAATCGCCAGAAATGCTAGCCAGGCGGCTACAGTAGCTTCCAAGGCGGTTGAAGTGGCAGAAGAGACCAATCGAACCGTTGCAAAACTCGGAGAGAGTTCGGCCGAGATTGGCCAGGTCATCAAAGTGATTACTTCGATTGCACAGCAGACAAACCTGCTGGCACTCAACGCCACCATCGAGGCTGCACGCGCCGGTGAAGCGGGCAAAGGCTTCGCTGTTGTTGCCTATGAAGTTAAAGAGCTTGCGAAAGAAACGGCAAAAGCGACCGAAGACATCAGTCAGAAAATCGCGGCCATTCAGAGTGACACCGACGGTGCGGTTCACGCAATCGGGGAAATCTCTGTCATCATCAATCAAATCAGTGAATTCCAAACAACGATCGCCAGTGCGGTTGAAGAACAATCGGCGACCACAAAAGAGATTGGACGCAATGTCAACGAAGCGGCGCGAGCGGCCTCGGACATCGCCAAGAACGTCAGTGTGGTAGCAAAAGCCGCTGGTAGTACCTCGGACGGCGCAACTATGGCCAAGAAAAAAGCTGAGGAACTCGCTGAAATCGCGGCCTCACTACAAAGTGAAGTGTCTCACTTCTCCTACTAAGGCCGATGGCCCCGGAAGAGCGATATGCCCCCTATCAAAGCAATTGTGGTTGACGATTCGATTGTGATTCGCAACCTGCTATCGAAAATTCTAAACGCAGACCAAGATATCGATGTTGTGGCAACTGCCGCTAACGGTAGCATCGCACTGCGCAAAATCGAGCAGTTCAAGCCGGACGTGATTGTCTTGGATGTCGAGATGCCTGTTATGAACGGCCTTGAAACACTGCGGAATATTCGAGCCCAAGATAGGAAGACGATTGTAGTAATGTTCAGTGCGCTAACCGCCAAGGGCGCCGATGCTACTTTCGATGCGCTCAACGCCGGGGCAGATGACTACGAAGCCAAGCCTTCAAATCTACGCAACTTCACCGAGGCGGAGAAACTGATTACGGACGGGCTGGTACGGAAGATTAAGTGTCTTGCAAAGGCCCGAGAAGGCAAAGGGCGAGACCTTCCCAAAATCGGCCCATCACCGTTTAGAATGCCGGGGCAGGCGCGGAAGAAGTCGACTTCGTTAGACAGTAAAGAAACAACAAACTCGACCAAGAAGGCGCCAAAAAAGACAAGGCTTGCTCCACTCTCGGCAGTAAGGGTTCGTACCGACAAGCCAGCCAAGGTCGAACTTGTCGTTATCGGTGTGTCCACCGGTGGACCAGAGGCACTGCGAAATCTAATCCCAGAACTGCCCAAGAACTTTCCTGTTCCCATTCTTGTCGTACAACACATGCCAGCCATTTTCACCAAACGGATGGCGGAACGACTCGATAGCCTTTCACCATTGACTGTCCGGGAAGCATACGACTCCGCTGTCATCAAAGCGGGCGAAGTCTGGATCGCTGCAGGTGACTATCACCTTGAAATTAGAAAACGCGTCGGTGGCCATATTCTACGCACTCATCAAGGTCCCAAAGAGAATTTTAGTCGGCCGGCAGTCGATGTTCTCTTCCGCTCCGCTGCAGAACTCTTTGGTGCCAACGTCTTGGCCACCATTTTGACGGGAATGGGAGAAGATGGCCTCATTGGCTGCCATCTCATTTCACAGGCTGGCGGTCAAATCATCAGTCAGGATCAAGCGACATCTGTCGTATGGGGAATGCCAGGTGCGGTGTGCAAAGCAAACTTGTCCGAAGCGATACTCCCACTAAAACAAATCTCATCTGAGATTATTCAACGAACAAATACCAGTCGCTCAAACCAATTAACCGAGAAGATATCCCAATGTCGATAAGTACCAGTGATTTTGATTTTGTTGCAGAACTCGTTCAAAGAAAAAGCGCTATCCTGCTGCCCAAGGGAAAAGAGTACTTGGTCGAAGCACGACTTGATTACCTGGCTAAACAAAAAGGACTGCCGAGTATCGCCGAGCTAGTAAGTCGTGTCCGGAAACAGCCCTATTCTGAATTGCCCGACGAACTCGTCGACGCACTCACGACGAATGAAACATCATTTTTCAGGGACCTTCGCCCCTTTGAAGGGCTCAAAGAAGTCATCATCCCAGCTCTAATGAAGGCTCGAAGCGTACCGCGAACCCTCAACATCTGGTGTGCCGCGTGCTCCAGCGGACAAGAACCGTACAGCGTACTCATCACGCTATTTGAGAATTTCCCTGATCTCATCAACTGGAACATCAACTATTTCGCTACCGATTTCTCGGCCGAGATGGTGGAGAGAACGACCAACGGAATCTACGCAGATCTAGAAGTAAAGCGAGGGCTTTCCGAGGAGCTGCGTACCAAGTACTTTAACAAAGTTGACGCGGGCTGGCAAGCGAAGCCAATGCTCCGCAACATGCTTCAAATCCGGCGCCTAAATCTGATTGAGCCTTGGACCTTACCTCCAATCGACCTGATTATGATGAGAAATGTTCTCATCTACTTCTCCAACGATATCAAGAAGGACATCCTTGGCCGGGTTCGAAAGACGCTAACACCGGACGGATACCTAATGTTGGGAGCGGCCGAAACGACGATTAGTATCGACAACTCTTACAGTGTAGAAGACGCAGGGCCGGCCCGATGTTATCGCCCCAAAACTGGTGGTGAAGCCGTCTCCATGCCGCAAGCACAAAAAGGACTATAGGAAAACCATCATGCCCGGCATCGATCAGAATCAGACTCCAGCGTCTCGGACAAAGACATCCAGCAAAGCCGTCGTTAGTCGGTCACCGAGGGCACGCGCGCTATATTGTGCTCTCGGACTTTTTGCAACATCACTAGGTATCATCGGTGCGCTACTGCCAGTAATGCCGACAACATGCTTCATGCTGGTCGCGCTATGGGCGTTTTCGAAAAGTTCGCCTCGGCTACACAAATGGCTATGGGAACACAAACGCTTTGGAGCATCGTTGCGCCGCTGGGAGGAACATCGCTGCATCCCCATTGAGGCCAAAGTAGCCGCACTTGTGTCGATGACTGGCAGTTTACTCTTTGTACTACTCTTCACGCCCCTGGCAGGGTTTGCACTAGCTGCAACGATTGCCTTCTTGGCTCTCGGCGCTGTAGTCGTTCTTCGTATTCCCAGCCTGCCGACTCAGCGCAGCAGGTCCAATCAAACCGGAAGCCGGGCATCCTCATGAAAATTCTTATCGCAGAAGACGAACCAACCAGTGCCTTCCTACTCAAGACCATGTTGCATGGTGCGGGGCATGAGACCGTTGTAACAGGTACCGGCCTGGAAGCCTACGTTGCCTATCGGTCCGAAAAATTCGATGCGATTCTCACCGACTGGATGATGCCGGAACTGGATGGCATTGGCCTCGTCGAAAAAATCCGATCGCATGGTCAACCATCACCTGTCATCATCATGGTTAGCGCGTTGACTGAGGATGACGATAAACAGCGAGCTATCAATGCCGGCGTTGACGGCTATGTGAGTAAACCTATAAAAAAGGAGGATATTCTAGCTCTTCTCCAACAATGCAAAGAGCAGAGACAAAGTCCGGTACCTGAGCGAAAGAAAGTCAACGTCGCAAAGAACACACACTATGCGCCCGCTGTTGCAGTCGGAATCGCAGCATCTACGGGTGGGCCTCCCGTGCTAGCCAAGCTTGTTTCAAATTTGCCAACGGACATGGGAGCTACATACTTTATTACACAGCACGGACCGGACTGGACCTTGGACGCGCTTGCTACAAGGCTTGGGGAGATGACAAAGATGCCGATTTTCCTGGCTGAAACAGGTATGAGTCTTCGTCCGAACGCGATCTACTTGGCTCCTGGCGGCCACCACTTAACATGTACAAAAACCTTCAAGGTAAAACTGTGTGAGCGCGAGACCAGCATTGGACTCATCCCGGCTGCTGATCCGATGTTCGCGAGTATTGCCGAGGCCTACGGTGACAATCCATAGGCGTTGTGCTAACCGGACTCGGACGTGACGGCCCTGTCGGTGGACAATCGATCTGTGACATTGGCGGTAAAATGATCGCCCAAAATCCTAGTGAAGCGGTCGCACCATACATGCCAGAGTCGATTATCAAACTTGGACTTGTTCGTGCGCCTACCAACACCGACAATATCCCGCACCTCATCCGAAGCGAGATTGAGGCGAGAAGTACTGGTGGCGTAGGAGCAACTCAGCAAAAGGCAGGCTAGCGCGAGTCAGCGCGCTACTGCCAAATCAAGTATGATGGCAGCGCGTGAGGGACAAGAGCAACATTGCAGCTTGGGGTCGATGGGGCCTAGTCGGTGCTATTGGTGGCATAGCCTGTGCGCTCTTAGTAACCCTGTGGATGCTCTATGCAGGAGTACAAGATGCATCCAGCGCACTGATCCGAGGTAATTCGGTTGGCTTTCAGGCAAAACTCCGAAGTGATTTCTCCGATTTCCAAGAGAGACCGGACAAAGAGGACCTGGAGTATATACTCGATGAACACGCAGAAGCGGGCTTGCGCTATCTTGCTGTGTTTTATGAGAACGGAGAAATTCTCAGTGTCGGGCACAGTCACTTGGCTGGACCAAAACCACAAAAACAGAAACGTCGTCTGAAAGCCGGAGTCCCACTTGTCCAAGATGGCCGTGTACTGGTCCTGTCTCGCGTCCGGATAACCCGGCCGAAGACTAGGGCAAGGCCAAGAGCCCGGGCACGAGCGCGAAGTAAGCGCCCTCCCCTGCTATTCGAGTTTGAGCCGCTAGAATCAAATTCGCTATCCAGTTCTTCCATTCGCAGTCTGACGATCGGCGCGGGCGCTTCGGCGCTGCTGCTAGTTCTCGCGATATTGTTGTTTCGGCATTTTTTGCGCTGGGATCGCCTGGCGCAAAAGGCAGAACACGATCGCCGATTGCAGAGCCTTGGCCAGATGTCCGCTGTTATGGCCCACGAGATTCGAAATCCGCTCGCGTCTCTTAAGGGCAATGCACAAGTACTCCAGCTCTTACTTGCCAAGGATCCGGACAACACTACCCAGGACAGCATAAAAAAACGTTCAGAAAAGCTTCGTGCCAAAAGCGATCGCGTCGTTTCAGAGAGCGTCCGGCTGGAAACCCTGGTCAACGACTTGTTGGAATTTGCCAAAACCGGAACCATCTCGCCGACATCCTGCGATCCGGCGGCCTTTTTACGTGAAAGCGTGGCCCGAATTACGTCCAGCGGTATAGAGTCCAACCTAGAGTGCCATAGCGAGGGTGCGCCGCCCCTGTGGTCATTCGACAGTGCGAGAATGCATCAAGTGATGGAAAACCTCCTTCGAAATGCCGCCGCCGCTGGCAATACGGTGACAGCGAGCGTCTCAGGAGATTCAGACGCGCTAGTGTTTGTGGTCAGCGACAACGGCTCGGGAATCGACGGTGATCCGGACAAGATTTTTGAACCTTTTTTTAGCAATCGAAGCCACGGTACTGGCCTCGGGCTCGCTATCGCCAAGAGGCTGGTGGAGCTTCATCAGGGTACGATCTCCGCCCGAAAACGTGAGGGTGGCGGTGCCGAATTCATAGTCACACTTCCCAAACTCAAATCCTAAGTAGAAGCACATGGCACGAATATTAGTAACGGACGATGAAGCGGGTATACGTGAATTTCTGAGTGACGTACTCGAACTCGATGGCCACACTGTCGACCAGGCGGAAAGCGGAGAAAAGGCAATTGCCTCGCTGAAAAGCCAGAGTTACGCACTCGTGATGACTGACTTGAATATGCCTGGCATCTCAGGCATGGAGCTACTGCAATGGGTAAAGCAAGAGCAACCAGAAGTTGAAGTGATCGTCCTGACCGCACATGGAACGGTTGGCACCGCCGTGGATGCGATGAAACTCGGCGCCTTTGAGTTCCTACAGAAACCGGTGAGTGGGCCGGACGAGATACAGGTATTGGCGAGGCGTGCCCTCGAGCGCCGAGAGCTGCGCGATCGAGTGGATAGCAGCAAATCCGGCCTTCGAAATTCGCCCCGCTTGAGCTATGGAGCCCCAGCAATGCAACCGGTGGCAGAAGCAATTCGCAAAGTCGCCAATACGACAGCGAGCGTTCTACTACTCGGAGAGAGCGGAAGCGGCAAAGAGATTGCGGCCCGCTCTATACACGATCAGAGCGACAGGCGCGACAAGCCCTTCATGGCCATCAACTGCGCTGCACTGACAGAGACCTTGCTGGAAAGCGAACTCTTCGGCCACGAAAAGGGAGCGTTCACGGGCGCGGACAAACGAAGCCGGGGCCGAATCGAATACGCGGAAGGTGGTAGCTTTTTTCTAGACGAAATTGGAGAGCTACAACTAAATCTTCAAGCCAAACTCCTGCGTGTACTCCAAGAAAAGCGTTTTGAGCGGGTAGGTGGTACGCAGAGCATCGACGCTGACGTGCGCTGGATTGCGGCGACCAATCGCGACTTGCGTTCGATGATGGAGCGTGGCCTCTTTCGTGAAGATCTGTATCATCGACTAGCGGTCTTTCCGATTCAATTGCCGCCCTTGCGAGAGAGGCACGAAGATATAGCGCCCCTAGCCAAGTTGTTACTTGCAAACATCGCACAAGAGCTCGGACGGCCGGGTCTACTACTCTCCGACGAAGCGTTGAAAATACTACTGTCCTACACGTGGCCCGGTAATATACGCGAGCTGAAAAATACATTGGAGAGAGCTGCAATCCTTGCCGATGACTTGCAAATCACCGCGTCCGACATTCGCCTTGATTCTCTTTCTGCTCCTACTGCGTCAGTGTCGCTCTCGTCGGTAGCCCCCTCAGACACAATCAAACCTCTTGCAGAACTGGAACGAGATGCCATTGCCAATGCCCTGCGCGCTGTCGATGGCAACCGGCGCAAGGCTGCCACTCTCCTTGGCATTGGCGAACGCACTCTCTACGACAAAATTAAGCGCTACGGGCTCTGAGCTCATCCAGCCAATCTCTGCAGAAAGCGCAGAGATGCACCTGCGGATTTGGCAGACCACCACATCCAACGGAGTAATATCATGCACTTAAGCCTTGGCACGAGGCTTGTAATAGCAAGGAGTGTCTCTAACAAAAGGTTCACAATGACTAGCTCCTCTAAACGACTCGTAACTCTTCTTGCTG
>JAESTW010000068.1 GCA_016763395.1 Kofleriaceae bacterium | reverse complement strand
GGGGACGAAGTACCGATTCTCAGATTCTCTGTGGATAACTCCCGGTCGGAGTTAGAGGCCGGCGAAAATGGTTAGTTTGACGAGGAATATTTCTTCTGTTTGCGCATTGCGCAAGCCGGCGAAGGCAAGCCGGTTCTGCTGGCGCCCGTGGCGTCCGGAGCGAGTGTAGACTCCAATGATGGTTGCCCCTGGCGCCCATTCCCAGCGCAATATCAAGTTTGCGTTGAGGGTGGCGAATGAGAACTTTTCTGGATTGTCTGGTGTGGCGATGGAAGTGGTGTTGTTTCGAAGAAGCGTAGGCGTCGAACCTGTAATACCCCGAAGCTCCCGATAGCCGGAAAGCTCGCTACCGGCGGCAAAGAGCTGCATATAGCCTTCGAAGGTGAGTGTAGTCGACAGAGCCCAGCCAAAGCGTGCAGTCAAGTCGAAGGATTGGCTATCCTGCAGGGCCAAGGTATAGGTCCGCAAGAGTGAGCGCTGCCAGCAGTCCCCCTCGTCCGCTTGGCAGTCGACTACTCGCAGATCGTTTGAACGCTCGGACACTTTGGCCTGCATCTTCAATTCCAGCGGAGCCGTGGGACGAATTCCCATATTTAAATAGGCGCTCGATAGGCTCAGCTCGGTAGATGGGCTGGTAAAGTACTCTGCGCCAACGCCAACGTTGTAGTCGCCGCGCGTATCGCTGAGAACGTCGAAGTATCCGCCGACTTGGTCACTTTGCTCAAAGCGTCCGCCATCCGCGGTCTCACGAGAGGACAGGCTGTTGCCCGGACGGAATTGCAAAAAGAGGTTTAGGTCCCAGAAGTTTTTTGTCTGTAGATAGGTCTCGGCGTTGTAGCGTAGCTGTTTGCGAGTCCCGTCAAACAGATACTCACTCACTGCGTTAAACGATACCCGTGCTCGTTGAAAAGACGAAAACTCCTTCTCCCGGTTGTAGCTGGTATTGAAGACAAACTGGTGAGTATCCCAGTCGTTCTCGAAGCCCATATCGCCCACATTGAAATTGGGAGAGATGAAGCGGTAGCGGGAATACAAACGCAATGCGCCGCCTGCTTTTGCAGCTCCGAATTCTCCTGCAGAGCCGTTGGGACCGACAATGGTTCCATCACGACGGATTAATGGACGGCAATTCGAATCATCGTTGCAGTTCACGTCCCCTTCCGCATACAAATCTCCGCCGCCTCGTTGCGCAGCAGCAAGTTGGAAGTACGCGCGATACCTGCCATCTTGCCTAACCCAGCGGCCATCGATACTTTGACTTGAGGAATCGTGATTGGCTGCCGGATCTAGGCTTGTTCCCAGACGGTTGACTGCGGTACCAACAAAACCAAGGTATGAAGAGCCTCCCAGCCCAAACTTTCCCCTCGCGACCGCATAGTTTCTGGACGGGGCGACTTCGATTTCCCGAGGCCCTTGTCCGCCTGCAATGGTTACGAGCTCTGGGGCAGTGAGAGCGTTTAGGGCAGTTAGGGAGAAGCGTTTGCCGAGCGTGCCACTGATTCTAGCGGCAGCGTAGATCGGGATAGCTTGCGGAACCGATAGGATTTCGTATGCTTGTCCGTCTGACAGTGTAAGCGAACCAGTTCGCCTGAAACGCGTGCTTCGTTGTCCGATACGTCGAGCGTGGATTAGACCTATGTCGGTGCCAAAGAGTCCGGCGCCTTCCAAGAAGAAGGGTCGTCTTTCGGTGAAGAAGGCCTCGAAGGTGCTCAAGTTGAGTTGAACAGGATCGGCTTCTACTTGGCCGAAATCAGGGTTGATTGTCACGTCGAGGGTGAGTCCGTCGGACAGACCGAGCTTGGCATCCAGCCCTAGGTCATACGCAAACTTTTTGTCACCGTCGGCCGCCAAGACACTACCGCCTTGCTGTAGTTCGGACTCGAAGCGCAATACACCAAAGGGTTGCAAGTGTACGACGCGTTGGGGCGCGATTTCGTGAAGGTTGGCAATGTGACCAGAGCGACTCAGCGTGCCCTGAGCGTTGCGGGGAGAATAGGCCCACTGCACGACTTCTCCGCTTCGACGAATCGTACGTTTTAGATTGAGCCCAAAAAGAGGGTTGTGGCTTTTGGAAAAACGAAGAACAGAGAGGGGAATCGAAATCTCTGCGGACCAGCCCGTCTTGTGAATGTGTGCCGCACCGCGCCAAACTGCGTTCCACTGGAGATTTAGCCTCGAGTTGTCGTGGATTTGTGCGTCGGCCAATACACCAGCGGCGTTGATTCGAAACCAGTAACCGTTGTCGTGATCGTGACGGCTGTCTAGGTATATTTCAATGTTGTCCGAGTCGACTAGGCTGTCTCGGCGGGCCAATCGCGCGGAGATTTTCTCAGGGTTTGGATCGTAGGCCTGAATACCAAAATAGATATTTTCTGAGTCGTAAGCCACTTGTACGGTGGTTCGTACGGAGGGCGCGGTGCCGTCGTTTGGTCGTCGCTGGGTAAAACGGTCGTCACTGGGGGCCGTCTGCCAAACCGTATCGTTGAGTTTGCCATCAATAACGGGGGCCGCTTGCGCTTTGACTGCCGCAACCTGTTTTGTCCGGTCTTCACCAGCAATACCGGCGTGTAGCGCAGGGCTGAGCGAGCACAACAGGACGACGCCCGCGACAATAGCGGATGATTGGGCGGACATTAGGTCTAAAATTCGAAAGCGACGGACGACTTGAGGGTGGTGTCAAGTCGTCCGATGCTGTCGGGCGGCCTAGAGTCGTAGGCCAGGGTGAAAGAGGAGGTGAACGATAGGTGCTCGGTAAGCTGAAAGGTCATTTCGCTTTCACTTAGTACCCGAATGTCGTTTGCATCGGTCAAGCGAGGTTGAACATACACCGACTCTGCCAACTTCACCCTGTCATCCAACTGGTAGCCAGCGACGATGTAGGTCGAGTTTCTATGTTGAAAATCGGTTACACCAGAATCGCTGTTGCCATCGTCCTGGAGCTTCTCGTACTCAAGCATGTATGAAATTCCGAGATCAAGTGTAACGGATTTCTTGTTGACGATATTGAATTTGGGCCCGCCACCAACCAGGGCTCGCAGCTCAAGTCGTTTCACTGCATCGAATTCATGCTGTACAAAGACCTCTCCAAGTATGGATTCGGACAAGTCGTAGCGGTATCGGAGATGTTCAAAGAATCGCGAAATAATAATGTCGCCGTTGTTTGTCCGGCGGTTTGCAGTAGCCAACCCGACAACGAAGTGTTTGCCGTGTCGGTATCTTGCCAAAGGGGTCGCTGTGAGTTGCAAGTATTCGATGTTGCCAGTTCGCCAGTTCGCCGACGCGCCCAGAGAGCCACTCAGGCCCTCCTCACTATGGGTCGCAAGAGTGCTCTGCATATTGTAGATTCCCGCATGAGCACTACTTGATAAAGAGAGAAGTAGCGCTGCGAGGGGGAGTTTGAGATAGAGGTGGTGCATTGCTCAGTATCAGACCTACCATAGAAGCTGCGCCGAGGCACGAATGCTCAAAAACTGCCTTCTAGTAGTATGCGTAAGCTCTTCAGTCCGCCGAGTTCAGGAGCAAAACTAAAGTCTCCAAAACTCACATCGTATTCTGATTTGATGCGAAAGCGATCGAAGGTCCAACCTTCAATACTAAAGCGTCCTCCGCTACGCCAATCCTGGTGGTCTGAGTCCAAGTACTCGCTCTGATAGCGATACCGTCTTCCGTAGATCTCAGCGCTGGCGCTAAACTCGCGGGCGCCCGGACTGTACACAAAGTTCATCCCACCTTCCAAAAAGGACGATACGCCGGTTGCGCCGAGCGTCCGAGGCAAAGGATCGGCATTGTCCATCACCCGCGAGATTGGCCCAGCTTCTTGTAGAAAGTAGCGTCTGGCCGATACCGCGATACCCAAGCGCAGCGAACGGCGCGCATGAACTTCCAATCCTCCCCCTGCTTCGAAGTAGCTGGCGTTAAAGGAACTTGCCGCATCAGTCTCGTCATCCCGACGATCGAAGGCACCACTAGCATGAACTAGGAGATCTAGATTGCGCAAGAGAACGGTACCGTAGCGGCCGCTCATTGTCGTCTTAGGCAAAACAGGCCCGAGGTCGAGGTACCGTCTTGAATCTGTACTGTTGTCCGGTGTTGCGAACTGAAGTAAGCCGAAACTCCAGTCTGACTGAGAGCGATTGTGCACCGCGAAGTTTAGTGTAGTGACATCAGAGAGCCGAGCTCGCAGCGAAAACGTAGATCTGGCGATCGTCCCGTCAAGGTATCGCAGCGAACCAGAGAGCAACATATCTTGATTCCAGCGCAGCGCAACTCCTGTTCGAAAGTGACTGTGATCGTCAAAGTTGAGGCTGTTGGCGAAGAGCACCAGCGGCCACTTGCGCCACTCGAAGAGATCGACGCGAATGTTTGTGCCGGACAGGGCGCCGGAGTCTCGCAGGCGACTTGCGCTGAAGGTGTAGAGATTGACTCGCTGTCCGCCATAGAAACTGATTTTTAGCGCTGGTGTGTCGTACCCCACAGTGACCCCGTCAAAGTGAATCGCCGAAAGACCGTACTGAAAGCTACGGCCAGCTCGGACGTGGATTGGTCTCAACAAAGGATGGAAAAAAAACCTGTCCGCTTCTCCATAGGCACTTCGTATCAGTGGTTGTTGGAAATTCCCGTCATACACGGAGGGCAGGGCTGAGCTCTTTGTCGGTGAGTTTTGATTTCGTTGGAAGTGCGCGGCTAGGTAGGTGTTTAGGCCGGAGAATCCTAGATCGTGTGTTCCTATCGCGGCATCACCAAAACTGTATATCCGCATTTTCTCAAAGGATGACCTGCTGAGGCGCTCTCCGGATAGCAAAGGAGCACCACTTGTTTCACCGCTGTCGAGTCCGACGCCGAGGTTGAAGCGGAATACGATATTTTCTGAGAGTCGTTGGCGGGGCGGGAGAGCATTTAGGGACTGAACTCGGCCTGGAAGTCGATCGAGCTCACCGGGACCGAGCTCTAGCTCGTCAGCATCGGCTCGGGAAAAGATACTGCTGCTTTCCTGCTCAGGAGAATCGGTCACGGCGGCAGCAGCGACTCTCCATGCTGGCGCGCGCATGTGCAGACTGCGCGGCGAAGTCTCGGTTGGTAAGGTGAAGGGGCTTGCGTATAGGGTGGTGGACCCGACAAAAGAGAGCATCAGCCCCAAGCGGCATCGCCCCACAAAGCGCTGCCTACTGCGTGGTATTCTCAAATACCGTTTCCCTGGTGGCATCCGAAGCCGCTGCAGTCTCGGCTCGGACGGTGGCAGGTTACACAGGCTCGCATATTGATCGAGGCAGCAAGAGCATGTCCGCCACGGCGAAACTCAATACTCGGAAAATGAGGGCGTGGGCGTTTTTGATGGCAGGCTGTACAGAAGTCAACTTGGTGGCAGGTGATACATCTGTCCGGTGATGTGATCGATTCGAGCCCGTGGTCATATTCGCGAAACGTAATGTTGTGGTCGCGTGGGCGCAGCACTTGGTGACACTCATCGCAGGTGTTTCGGCGATTTCCGGACAGCATGCTGTGGCACTGCGCACAATTGTTGGGAGTCGCCGCCGCATCCGAAGAATGATCTCGGCGAAATGCTCGGGTGTGGTTGGCCGGCTTCTCGCTGGTTGGCATATGGGAGCGTGGAGCTAGCGAGCTAAGGCCTGCCGATTTGGTGTAGTGGCAAGATTCACAGCGAGCCATGCGCTTAGCAGAGGGTACCCGGTCTCTGTTGTTGTGACAATTTACGCACGCGGTTATCGTGGGAGCAGCGTGGTTACCCGCCATATCTTCCGTGGCGGACAGAGTTCGGTTGTGGCAGGAACTACAGGCAATGGGCAGTCCTTTGCGATCAATGCGATGCGCGGCGTGACTGAAATGCACATCGTCCTGGATCAACTTTCTTGTCCGTGAACGTCCGGCGTCAGACTCATCGTGGCAGCGCAAACAGTTGCTCATCGTCGGGGCGTTGTCGAGTTGTACTTCTTCTGCGTGGCATCTGGCGCAGGTCGCATGATTGGGACGGGCCATTTTAGTGGTCTTGGATGAAGTCGGCAGTAAGTGGCAGTCCGTACAGCCGATGTGAAATCCCAAACGGGACTCCATGCGTTCAAAGTTCAGATGGGTGTCATGGGCAAAACGAAGAGGGAGTTGTCGTTTGCCTGCGATAGGTGGATATGGAACGAGTGTGCTCTTCTCGGCATTGGTCTGCGAAATTGTCTCATGGCAGAGGCCGCACAGTTCAGTAGGCTTTCCAGCAAAGGCTGATGCATGACATCCAGCTGCGCTGCAACTCTTGTGACCTTGTCCGCCAGGGCGAAACCGTGAACTCTGTGGCGTCCGATGTTTCAGGACAGACTCAAGCTGGTGGCACTCGATGCAGGCGATGCTTGTGTGCCTTTGGTGTGGGAAGCGAAGAACGTCGACCACTACCGAGTCAAAGTCCAAGGAGTTGGTCTTGGATCGGCATGCAGCAATCACCAACGAGGCGAGGGCGAGCGCAATCAGAACGATTCTAGAGAGCCTGTGCCGCTGCATCGGACTTCAGACCACCGTCTTGCTCGGCTAGCTCCTTCACGGCCCGGGATGGCGGCTCGGGTTTTGGCTTTGGCGTTGCGCCGACTCTTCTGCCAAATTGAGTAACTCCCCAATTGGATCCAACACGTTCAAAGCTAACGGGAGAGTTCTTACCCTGCATGACAATACGGCCTTTATT
>JAESTW010000762.1 GCA_016763395.1 Kofleriaceae bacterium | reverse complement strand
CTACAAGTGCTTCCACGAGTGCTCCGTCTACCAGTGCTCCGTCTACCAGTGCTCCGTCTTCCAGTGCTCCGTCGAAAGGCCCACCCGCTGGTAAGGCCAAAGGCGATTCTGGCTCCGGTAAAAAATAACGCTGCCAAAAAATAATACAGGACCTCTATAATAGGTCCTGTGCGAGTGCTCCTGAGAGTTGCTACCTGAGTGACTTGGGCATCCTCTGTGAGAGTCGACGCTTAGGGCAGGTTTCGGTAAACCGTCGGCAGTTTGAGTCCTCTTCACGGGATCGTACCGTACCGAAAACCAATGGGGATCGCGACGCATCGTAAGGTGGCAGATGCGATGTTTTCTACGAGGTTGACATGTGAGTTAACTGGGTGGTAACAGCTGCCGCATCTGGGGGTTGGCGTACTGCGAACTCACCGTTTTCACAAGAGGTTCTCATGACTCAACCGGTGCTACAACTTGCTACAGGGGCCATTGCCTCCGCGGCTGAGCATCCGATTATCGACATCGATGCTACTGCCTTCATTCAGTTCGGCATTTTTGTCATAATGGCGCTCTTTTCCACGAAGCTGCTATTCAAGCCTTATCTCAAAATGCGTGAAGAGCGCGACGCAGGTATGGACGGAGCTCGTAAGGATGCAGAAAATCTCTCAGCTGAGGCAGACGCCAAGCTGGCGGACTACGAAGAGAAGCTGGCTAACGCCCGTGCTCTTGCACAAGAGGAGAGGCGCAAGATGCGTGATGAAGCTGCAGAACACCTGCAAGACATCACGGACAAGGCTCGCGCTGCTTCTGTTTCTGCCATTCAAGCTGCCAACAAAAAAGTCGTGTCCGAGATGGAGGCTGCTCGTGCAGAACTTCTTCCGAAGGTGGACACGCTGGCTGCCGAGATCACATCCAAGCTTCTTAGACGGAAGGTGGCGTGATGTCTACATTCTCCAGATCAACATTGCCAAAGTCAACCAAGGTTCTTATCTTGGCTGTAGTGCTCTTTGCTGGGCTGCTCATGGTTTCCCATGCAACAAGCAACGTAGCCCATGCAAGCGGTGATGGCGCACACGTTCCGACGCAAGCCCCTGAGCTGAACATCATGGACTTTAGCTACGGCGACAAGACTGTTAAAAACGAGTACGGCGAAGATGTCCCGATGACACCACCGCTAGTTCTCGCCATCTTTAACTTCCTTGTCTTTGTCGGCATTCTGTATTGGAAAGCCGGACCAGCACTTCGCAAGTACCTCAAAGAGCGCCACGAGACTATTAAAGGTGCTCTTGCAGAAGCAGCTCGATTGCAAGAAGAAGCAAAAGAGAAACTTGCCGAGTACTCAGAGCGAATCGCGGACGCGGACACCGAAGTCAAAGCACTCATCAAGCAGATTCGCGAAGATGCTGAAGTCGAACGCAAGCGTATCATTGACGATGCCGAGCGCCAGGCTGAGCAGCTTAGGAAAGATGCAGAAGCTCGCATCGAAAGCGAGTTTCTCGCTGCCAGGCGGCGCCTCGAACGAGAAGTTGTTGAGAAGGCGACTGCTGTTGCTGAGAAGTTCTTGGCAGAAAAAACGACTAGTGCTGATCACGCAACACTCTTCACTGGCTTCATTGCCAATCTGAAGTCGAGTGAAGCTACTCAGCCTACCAGCGGAGGAGCATCCTAATGTCTGCAGGAAGTCTAGCTAGACGCTACGCCAAGGCGCTCATGGGAATCGGCAACGCCGACGGTTCGTACAAGCGAATCGGAGCCGATGTCACTACCATGGCCAATGCCATCAAAGACTCGCAAGAGTTGAGTGACCTGCTTTCCAATCCTATCTTCCCACGCTCTGAGCGAGAGAAGATTGTGGTCGCGATTCTCAAGCGCACTGGAGCTTCACCAACAGTGGTGAACTTCTCCAAGCTCTTGCTCGACCGCGAACGCATGGAAATCTTGCCGGATATCCGCCGTGAACTGAACGCTATGATCGACGCCAAATCGGGCTCGCTCACCGCCGAAGTCACTAGTGCTACGCCTCTCAATATCATGCAGCAAAATGAGCTGAAGATGACTCTTGAGAAGCTTTCGGGCAAAAAGATTCAAATCGAAGTTAAAGAGGATGCCGCACTTCTCGGCGGACTCATCGCGAAGGTTGGAGACCTCGTCTACGACGGCAGCCTACGCACCCAATTGCGAGAAATTCGCAGATCACTTACCGACTAACCTACCCAACCCACGACCTTGTACGTTACGACGTCGTATTTTTCGACAACGTACTTTACGACAACGCACCCTAGGACACTCCGATGGACATCAGAGCCGAAGAAATCAGCAATATCATCCGCCAGCAAATTCAAGACTACGACAAAAAAGTCGAAGTTACGGAGACTGGAACAGTTCTCACTACTGGCGACGGTATTGCCCGTGTTTACGGTCTAGCTGGCGCTATGGCTGGCGAGCTTCTTGAACTGCACGGAGCCGACGGAACTGTCGTTAGCGGCATGGTTCTCAACCTCGAAGAAGACAACGTCGGTGTTGCTCTTCTCGGTTCCTTCGAATCCATCAAAGAGGGCGACCCGGTCAAGCGAACGGGTCAGATCGTATCGGTTCCAGTCGGTGACGAGCTTCTCGGACGCGTTGTCAACGCACTTGGCGAGCCAATCGATGGTGGCCCAGCTCTAACGACTAAAGAGCGGCGTCCAGTTGAACACAAGGCACCTGGCATCGTGGCTCGAAAGTCAGTTCACGAACCCTTGCAGACTGGCATCAAGTCTATCGACACGATGATCCCAATCGGTCGTGGACAGCGCGAACTGATTATTGGTGATCGCGGTACGGGCAAGACCGCCATTGCAATCGACACCATCCTGAACCAAAAGGGCCAGGACGTTAAGTGCTTCTACGTAGCAATCGGACAAAAGCAATCTACGGTTGCTTCGGTTGTTGACCGCCTCAAAAAAGAAGGCGCAATGGAGTACACCACAGTCATCATGGCTGCGGCTTCCGAGCCAGCTCCCCTGCAATTCTTGGCTCCGTACACGGGCGTCACGATGGCAGAGCACTACTTGCACTCCGGACAACACGCTCTCATCGTCTACGATGATCTCTCCAAGCAAGCGGTTGCCTATCGCCAAATGTCACTGCTGCTTCGCCGTCCTCCAGGACGTGAAGCCTACCCGGGCGACGTTTTCTACTTGCACAGCCGACTACTTGAGCGTGCATGTAAGATCAACGATGAAT
>JAESTW010000761.1 GCA_016763395.1 Kofleriaceae bacterium | reverse complement strand
GCTCCTAAGCGCTTGGTCCACTTCTCTTTGCTGCTCTCTTGTCCGACCGCAGTGCAATTGAATTTCTTGCAGTGCCAAGACACGGCGTAGAGGCCGTCTTCTGTCCGCCGATGAACTCGCGGAGAAGCTTCTCGGACACGGCGAAACGCCAGGGTCACAATCTCACCGTCGAGAGTATAGCGAACAATCGCTACGTCACGTCGGAAGAGCTCTCGCAGTGAAGCAGTCTCGGGAACGAGCCCCTCCTTAACTTCGGGAAATGGTACTGGACGATCGAAAATTCCTTTGGACCAGGCTCGTAGCTCAATCCCTGTCGGCTTGTCGAGAGCAACATGAGCAGGTTTGACGTGTTCCTCCATCACCACGCTCAGGACTTCACTTTGCCGATTGGGAAATCGCCAGTAGATGATTCCAACAGTTCCAAACAATACGGACAAGGTTACAATGAGAGACGTGTACACTCGCCTTCGCGCTGGCCTCGGCGGACGCACAATGTCTTTTGCGTCTTCATCTTCCCTGGGAATTTCTGCGTCTACTAACTTCATCGTTCTTTAGCCCTCAGGCCAGCTGGGGAAAACACCGAATCTCTCGCGAAACCGGTTCCGCATTCGTTCCAGTAACACAGCTGGCTCACCAGTGCTTTGATGACGACACAAGAAATTCTCCGCCTCTCGCTGCGCCGCAATCTTCACAATTTCTAACTGCATGTTCTCCGCACATCCATAATAGACCATCGCGCTCTTCCCCTTTGGATAGTCGATGAGCCCAGACTCGACACGAATCTGGAACATGCCTGACGTGGCTGGAACCATTTGACTCTCGGCCAGTAAATACCAGTGAACAAAGGTGCTCATGCTTGGCAGATGGTAGGGTGCTTCCGCGCCATGCTCAACCATCGAAGGATTCAATTCGGCGGCAAGCCGAACTCAGCTGCTCCAGATCGGCTAATTCTCTCGGAGTGCGTCGATGTACAAGAAACTCTCAGCGACGAAACTCTCGACCTGATTTACATTGACCCACCTTTCGGCACAGGTACCGTCCGACGCGCACCTGACAAAGAAAAACGGTACCAAGATCTCCCCGATGATCCCGATGCCTTCGTTGAGTGCATTACGCTCTGCTTAGAGCATTGCCGACGTCTTCTGACGAGCTCTGGTTCTCTATTCGTCCACCTCGACTACCGAAGCATTCACTACCTCAAGGTCTATTTAGATCGTCTCTTTGGGCGGCAAAACTTCGTCAACGAAATCATTTGGTGTTACTCGGTCGGCGGACGTAGCAAGCGACGTTTTGGCCGTAAACACGACACAATCCTCTGGTACAGCAAAACTCGCAACTACGCTTTCTTTCCCGAATCGATCGCGATTCCGCGAAAACCATCCTCCCACATGCGGGTCGTACAAGATGAAAACGGAGATCTTGTACAAGAAAAGACGGACAAGAAAAGCGGCAAGATATACCGGTATCCGATCAACCAAGGAAAGATCCCCGAAGATTGGTGGACTGATATTGAGACGCTCAATAGGAGCGACAAACAACGTGTGGGCTGGCCAACCCAAAAACCGGGCCGACTATTGGAGCGAATCATCAAGAGCACAACTGTGCCCGGCCAACGAGTTGCGGATTGGTTCTGTGGCTCTGGAACCACAGCCTGGACCGCACAAGCACTGCGACGCTCGTTCATAACGACAGATCGCATGGCAGAGGCAGTGCAATGCGCCGAAATACGGCTGCAAAAGCAAGGCGTAGAGATGACGCACAGCGGAGACGTGCCAAATGACTTGTGCGTAGAATCTTCGTTGCCCGAATAGTGGAGGCTAAAGCCCTCGACAAGAGTCCTAAGCGCATGACATTATTGTCTCAGTCCACTTTCAATGGGTATTGATGACAGACGAAAAAACACAAGTTGAAGTTAAACTCCGATCGGCAATGCTGACGGATGTAGGCATGGTTCGAGAGCACAATGAAGATTGCGCCCTCATCGATGATGCGCAGCGATTCTTTATCGTTGCCGACGGAATGGGTGGTCATGCTGCCGGTGAAGTCGCATCGGCAATGGCGGTGGAAGGTGTTCGTGAAGCACTCAGCTCCACCGACCACACGCTTAAGAGTTTTTCGGAGTTCCCGACAGTAGATGGTCGTCAGCTCGTAGCCCAGGTACTGGAAGAAGCGGTTCGCAAAGCGCACAAATCAGTATTTGACTGCGGCAGCTCCAATCCCGACAAAGAAGGCATGGGCACAACGCTCGATGTGCTGCTTGTGTCCGGTCAAGAAGCCTTCGTCGCACATGTTGGAGACAGCAGAACCTATTTGATGCGCGGAAACTCGGCGGCGCAAATCACCACCGACCATACTGTCGCAGAAGTGCTGGTTATCGAGGGCAAGCTATCGGCAGAAGAAGCTCTGGTTTCTCCACTGCGCACAATTTTGGTAAACGCCCTCGGAGTATCTGCCGAGGTAGGCGTCGAGATGGCTCATCTCACACTGCACAAGGGGGATCGTATACTCATCTGCTCGGATGGACTCCACGACTACTTTCCGCAAGAAGAAGAACTCTACGAGCAGGTCACACAAAACGACCCAGAAGTTGCACTGGCCAACCTCATTGACGTATCCAAAGAGCGAGGCGGACAAGACAACATTACCGCTATCATCATCGAAGTGCTCGATGCACCAGAAGTCAAAGAGACGATCACAGCTCCGATTCCTGTAACCTCTTCGAATCTAGCAGAGTCGGACGGAATACCGCAGGCGCCACTGTCGAGTGATGACACAGCTCCCTTTGATGAATCGCAACTTGGGGACATCGAGGCCCAACGTGGCGCTCGCGTCTCTACTCGCCTCTCTACCGAACCCTTCAGTTCGGAAGACAAAGACGACGTAGACCAAGAAGAAAAGCTATACAATGCTGATCTTCGGCGAACGATTCCCAACCGCCGAACTCCAGCACCTCCAGTCGATCCTTTGGGTGATACCTTAGATCCAAGTCTCGAAATCGAAGACGACTAGATTTCGTCGGCATAAGTAATGATGGTTTATTGAGAAGGAATTTTGGTTCAGGGCAAGACGCGAAACAGCAGGAATACCGGGGTATTCCCATGTTGAGTAACGCAGCCATGGGGCAAAAGGCCGAGCTAGAAACCGTTAAGACTTCTGCCGGACATCTAAAGTTTCTTATCCAAGCCTTTGGGCGACGAGTCGCGCCCCAAAGGCTAGCTATGCCGAGGCCATCTAGTGTCCTGAGTCTGCAATACGCCCTCTAAATAGCTTGCCCTAAGCGCCCATAATCGCGTTGCTCCTCAGTCGCTGGGCTCGCCCAACTCCTATCGTTGCGCCTTATTCTGAACACTTATCCCAGCGCTCTTTAAAACGCGAATGGCAGACTCAAAACACTAGCCGTCCGCAGGCTGGTGACGTTCCACGTTTTGGCCTTTGCGCAAATCGATGCGATCGCCTTCGCCCTTTGCAATCGACTCAATCGTCAAGACATCGCCTCTGCGGCATTTTTCAAAAACGCGATTCTCGCTGGAACGCTCTCGTTTCAGTAGGCGCAATCGCACTCGCCCGAGTTCACCGCATACGAAGCATTCTTTTTGCCCTTTGCTCTTCTGCGTCTGTCCGACAACTCGAAGAGCAGCAGAACCAGCGGGGGCAGAGACGAGGGCTTCAGCGCTGTGGCGCATTACGATATAAGAGAACTTCAGCCCACCATCGCGCAAGCCAGTCGTTTGGGACATCTGCCTTGCGCGGCTTGGCAATACCACGGCTCGATCCTCGTGGCACCAATCTCGTGAGTCATCCAATGCCGGACAGGGTGAGCTCGTCCGGGTACAAGGTGCGAAGACGGTAGCTCCACTCTGCAGTAAGGAGTCCCTCACTTCGTGTAAACCGCGGCTGGTCTCCCGAAGCGCGGGCTCGATAACAATCAGAGAACCTTCAGGGTTTACCCCCGCCAGGGCTCGCTCTGCCAAGTCGTTTCTCGCGTTCGGACTCAGCTCATTAAGAACACTTCCGAGAACCACTAGATCGTAGGCACCCTCCTCGATCGTATATTTAGCGGTCGATTCTCTGAAAATCCGAATCGAGATGTCTCCCAGATCCAGCGTGTCTCTGTCCAGCGCGGCCAAGGCATCTCGATACAAGGTTAGAGCGTCTTGATCGACATCAACAGCGTCGATTTGTACGGACAGACCTGGAACCTTCTCGCTGGCAAAAGAAAGCAAACCGAGCCCCATGGCTCCAACACCTGCGCCGAGATCCAATACTCGCCATTTTTCTGCTTTGGGCAGTAGGTTCCGCCCG
>JAESTW010000760.1 GCA_016763395.1 Kofleriaceae bacterium | reverse complement strand
TTTTCTTACTCTTGGAAAATTCGAAGAGGAAATCGTCTGGTGATAAATATTGGCCGCCGTCGCTACCGCTTCCGGCGCTACAAGCAGAGTCACGGCAGTCGAAGCTCGTGCCTCGTTGGTCCGGAGATTTAGGCCTACGTCTCCAAGAACTCTTTGCGTGGCTCCGACGCCGGAGGTGAAGATGCTCTTTGTGCAGCTCGCGAGCCCTGACGGTTGCGATCAGGGAACCGGAGCATAATCCGGTCCAAACGTCGTCTTTGCCTGTGTGGGCAAAAATACCGGGTCCCTACTTACGGAATCGGCGTGAAGTGGACGGACGATACATGCAGGAGCCGTGCAATCTCCTGCGGCAGAGGGGAAGAGGATGTCGGCAGCGAGCCAGTACCCATCATCAAAACTCGGAGCGAAGCTAACCTCCTGAGTTCCGAAACCCGTCGGACCGAGATCGCCCGCCAGTCGCCCATCGCAATAGATTTTGATACGCGGATGCACATCGTAGGTTTGCAGGTTGTTGGAGTAATAATGCACCGCCACTCGCATCCACTCATCGGTCGGCGGCGAATCGATATTGCTATTCTCCGGCACGCAGAAATCATTCGATTGTGGATCTGTCACATTGGGCTCACAGGTAATGTTATCCAGATCAAGCCGAGGCGAATGGCACCCCATCGCAATGCTCTGCCAAGTTGCTCCGTTGCCTCTCGGACCGAAGTAACAGGTGTTGTTCTCAAAGATCGGATCGAGAAACCACGAGTCGTTGCCAAACCACTCCACCCCATTGCCGAAGGCTTGGTAGTCGCTTGCGGTACAGTTGTCGTACGCACAGTCTGCGGCGCCTCCCCAAGGACTGAGGTCACCGGGCTTGTGAAGCCGTAAGTCCAAGTCGACGGTTGCCGGGCCGAGAGTATCGTCCCACTCCCACTCCAGTTCGACCCGCAGTCCGGGTGCTCCGACCAGTAGGGGAAATTCGCATTCCTCAGATCCAGCTGGCGTAACTTTGGCGTAGCGGACCGTGTACCCACCCGACTGTAGAGGCGTGAAATTATCACCGCTCAGCTGCGGACAGGGAGAGATACCCGGTGGGCACTCGATGCTAAAGGAGTCGCTTGTGGCATCGTCATCAAAACCGTTGGTCCCTGCCCTCAAATCAATCGATACGAAGGGACGCGTCCGAATCGCCTGACAGTTGCCGGGTTGGTCGCATTGATCCACCGCATGCAGCCCACCAAAGCAGTCGCCCCACGTTGCATCGGCACCGCATTGCATCGAACCATCGACACAGCCCGGCGTACTGCGCAAGGCTGGATCGCCCTTGAAGCACGGGTACACCTCCCCTGGCGAACACTCGCATGCCTCGTCCACAACACCATCACAATTGTCGTCCACGCCTTTGTTTGCGCCCTCACAAAGTTCCACATCGCCGCAGAAGGACGGACAGAGAGGAGCGGCATCTGGCAGCGGCGCACTATCAGCAATGGCCGCCGCTGCATCGAGGAGAGTCGGTGCGGCATCTGGCGTCGATGCCTTCGTACTACAGCTGCACAATACGTAGAGAAACGGAATCGCTATTATCGAGCATCGCATTGCATTGCATTGTGCCCAATCCATACCTCCTTGTCTTCTTTCACCGCCGATATAGCGGCAGGCTCTTTTCTTCTACCTCACTCCACCTCGATGCGTGTAACACCGCCCACGGCAGCGGCAAATCGTTGCCGGGCGGGATTACTCATCTAAGAAGAAGTGCAGAGATCCATTGGTTCGCTGCATGGGACTCTCCTAGATCCAGGATCGAAATCACTTCGGTTCGGCGCCCGGCGTGCACGTTGATGACCACTAGCGCGCTACTGCGCATGATTTGGAACAATCCCATCCCTGCGGGACTACAAACACAGCGATACGGCAAGCTTGTCCTACCAGAATTAGGCATTTGCGGCCAAACCTTGTCCGACATGGAAGTAAAGGTCGCCCGCTTCGATGAGTCCTGGGATATATTCAACGGTGTGTCTCAATTGAGGATTGAAGAATCTTGTCCAGACTCTTGGTTTCGCAAACTAAGTACAAAGCGAGAATCGCAGAAAACGCCGGCCATCCGTACTTAGGTGCATCACAGATCCAGGCAAGCCCGCGCCCTGCCCACGCAGGATTACCCGGACACTTTTTCCAGTATTGTAGAGAAAGCGCAACCAGCGCTGGCTGATAGGAGGCAAGCTCGTTCGCGCTAATTTCGTCACGACAACGCAACCAGTTTTCTGCTGCGGGAAGCACGGCTGGAAGCGGTTCGTCCGGAAACGCAGCGTCCCAAGTTGACATTGCGAGGCCGGTGGCTCGAACCGCGCTGTCCAGAAACACTTCCTGCAAAACAGTCTTCGCTACGCTGGCGGAGCCAAAGCAAGAAATTACAACTGACTCGGAGCAGAACCTATCTAGCTTCCAACATTGACCATCCATCCTAGAATACGAGCCGACAAGTTTGAGAATTGGCTCAGCGGCAGGAGGAATCACTCCACCAAACTATCACCCGAGATTCCGTTTGAACAATTTGCTCGATAACGGGACAACACCGCGCTCAAAGGTTCCACCTGGGCTAAGTTCCTTTTATACGGCGCCTGTGTATCTGCCTTATACTCTCCCTTGTGACTGCGTTGGCTCAGAAGATTCTTGATGAAGCACTCAGCCTGCCCAAAGATGAACGACACAGACTCATTGAGGCGTTGGCAGAGAGTCTCGATCTTTCGGCGACAGAATTTAGCCCTGAGTGGCATGGTGAAATCAAGAGCCGCATCGCTCAAATCGAGAGTGGAGACGTTGAACTTGTGTCATGGAGTGAGATTCGAGCGGACGTTGATACGCAGTTGCCCTAAGCTTTATTCTTAGACCAAGAAAGAGGCACCGTATTATCGACTCCACACGGTTGCGATTTTGATTGCATCAAGGTCAAGCGCCTTTGCAATCTTCAGCAGCGTCCCGCGTCGCGGCATCGAGTCTGTATTGAAGAAACGAGACAGCGATGGCTGCGGTATGATCGTCGAAGTTCCCGCCCGAGGTTTCAGCAGTTGAACAACCATGAAGTGCTGCCCGGTCGCTGGCGAATAAGCCTGCCTCAATTCTGGTTGGAGGCGGAACCATCGCTCTTGAGTACACCGTTCCCATAGCAGTCAGGACGCTTTGAGCTTGTTTCAAGTTCCCACTCATGCGTACAATATCCATCAAAGAAGTGGGAACCCTATGGATTTCAACGAACTAAGCAACGAGCAGAGGCGCCAGTTAGTCGATGCTAGGCAGATATTTGAGGCGTACCAAGCTGCGAGAGCCAGATGGGCGCACAGCTTTGCTGGCAGCATGCGCTGGGTCTCTCGCAAAGGAAACGAGTACCTTCATCGCAAGCGCAACAAGCAAGAGCGGTCTCTCGGTCGTCGGTCGTTGGAGACCGAAGCTCAGTTCAGAGCATTTCACAGCGGGCGCGATCGCCTAAAGGGGGAGCTTGCGCATCTCACAAAGCGGCTCGACAGCATGGCTCCAGTAAACCGCGCCCTTGGACTGGGACGAATACCGACTATCGCAGCCAGGATCATGCGGCGACTCGACACCGAAGGGCTGCTCGACACGCATCTCTTGCTGGTTGGCACCAATGCGCTCTTCGCCTACGAGAGCAAGGCTGGTGTATTGCTGAGCCAAGAGTTTATCGCAACGGACGATGCAGACCTTCTTTGGGACGCGCGGCAACGGATGTCGCTCCTAGCGCCAGAGGTGCGCCGGCGGGGTGTATTGGGGCTCTTGCAGAAGCTCGACAAATCATTTCAAATGCGCGGTACAAACGATTTTCGTGCCTTCAACAAGGATGGCTACTTCGTCGATCTGATTCGCCCCGACGAGTGTGACGAGGATCTAGAAGCAGCGCCCATCTTTGGGCTGCAGTGGCTCGTCAACTCACCCCGATTTAGATGTGTCGGTGTCGGCCAGGATGGCTACCCAG
>JAESTW010000759.1 GCA_016763395.1 Kofleriaceae bacterium | reverse complement strand
TGCCAATTGTAGACCCTCACTTCGGACTGCCTCTGCGAACTCCGGCGTGATTCCGCGATAGTCGACCGATAGCCCTGCGAGTCCCGATTGTGCTGCCTGCCTCGCGAGACTAGCCGGGAAGGGCACAATGGCTCCGTGCTTTCTCGCAAGACCAATTGTGCGGTGAAGTGCCAAGGCAGGGCATTGCTCTCGGACAGCATGCAGAACCGCCTCCTCAAAAGACTCAATGGCGACAGCGTACCGTGATTGGCATTTGTCGATCTCTCGAAGAAGGTGTGGCACCGAAGAAGAGCCGTCTTTTATCTCTACAAAGACGGTCTTGCCCTCAGGAATGATTGCGAGTAGCTCAGAGATGGTTGCGATGCGTTCACCGGCGAATTCGGAACCTTTCCACAGTCCGATATCAAGCTCACGCAATTGCGCAAGGCTCTGCTTTCGAAGCATGCGATCGCGTCCGCCGACTCGTCTGGTATCGGCGTCATGGAAAACAACGACCTGATCATCAGATGTCAACCGGACATCAATCTCTACGGCGTCCGCGCCGAGCTCAAATGCTAGTGATACTGCAGAAAGAGTGTTCTCAGGAGCGCGTCCGCTTGCGCCTCGATGTGCCTTTACCTTTCTCAGAGCCTTTGTGATTCTCAGGGGAGTTTGCAACTTGTCCGGACACGGGCAGCGAGTGGCGATTGTGAATACTTGTCGAGGAAACGACGTCCGGCGGCTTTGCCACCTTGGCCGCTCATGCACTGAGCAATGGCAGTGGCGGCTTTTCGCTCAGGAGCGAGGATCCCCGTTGGAAAGTCCGTGCTGTGAGACTTAAGCAAGGTTAACGCGGCGCTGTAGTCTGCTTTGCGAATTGCGATCTGTGCCGCAGCAATTAGCTTTTGTTCGTCGGCAAGGGTTGATTTGGCGCGGGAAGCCGAAGACTTGAGCCCCGTGGCTTTGGCCGGCTTTGCACCTGTTCGCGAATGCCGCTTTTCGTCCTTTTTGTCCGACGTTATTGTTGCTGAACTACGTGGCTCTTCCTGGACCGCGACTTCGGGAGACGGACTACTGTCTCTGGACCTCTTCGTCACGGTTGTAGCCTTGGGCGGAGGGGACGCTTGTACGGGAGCAGGCTTGTCAGGAATCGTGATAGCGACAGTCGCCTCATTCGAAGTAGCGTTAGAAGTATTGTTTGTCCGAGATAACCACAGTCCACCGCCGATGCCGACGGCTGCGACCACACCCAATACTAATTTTAGTGAAAGAACGCTAGTCGTTGCACTTGACGTTGCCACACTTGCGGAAGCGCCTGCAAGATTGGACTCGACCCCTTGCAATACCCCCGCTTTTGTAGCCGCGCTTGGTGACAGTCCTGTTTGTCCGGCATCGAGGATTGCTTTTGCTGCCGCAGAGAGTTCTGTCATGATTGCTTCTCCATCGCTGCTAGGTGCCGCGCCACTGCCTTTTCAAACTCTGTCCGCGCTACTCGCAATCTAGAATATGTCGTATTGAGGTTTATGGAAAGAGTCTCGGCGATTTCAGGTACCGTCATTTGTTCCATCTCAGCCAGTACGAAGATCTCTCGGCGTCCGGGTTCAATACTTTCAAGTAGGCTCTGGAGAATTTGCGCTGCCTCTCGCTGCGCGGCTTCTTGTTCCGGCCCCTTGGTGTTGGATATTAAACCGTCAGTGGGCACGATGCCCTGTTCTTTGCGTGATGATCGCCGCCGATAGTCCTTGGCAACGCGCCGGGTGATTCCGTAGAGCCAGGTTTTTACCGAGGATCGATTTTCAAAGTCACCTAGTCGTCTGTGAACGACTATAAATACGTCTTGTGTCGCATCCTCGAGGGAGGGTTCGGCGACGCCCAGACGACGGGTTAGGCGAAACACAAAGCTGAAGTATTCATCATAGATTTCAGCGAATTGCGGTGTCGCCGCATCCTCAAAAGGGATCGTCATGGCTTGGGCTGCCGTTGTCACATTCTCTCTGTGGCCATCTCTAGAGGAATCTATCACTAATTCTTTATTTTCCCCATGCAAAAAAGACAGTCCCATACCCTAACTAAAGACAGGTTTTCAACATCGCTGCAAAATACTCCTGGTTTCCAATAATGTTTGGTTTGATCTCTCGGGCGCCTCCCATATGTTTGTAGATTCACTGCCAAAACTGCGGTGGATTTCTCTTGAGTTGAAGGCAAAGGACGGCACCTTCCGCTCGCTCCAGGCACGAGCAAAGCGTTTTCCACCAGAGAAACTCTGGCCCTTCGGTACGAGCTGAATATTGGCTGTGACGTTGGGAGTCAATACGGTGTTGCCGCTCAGGGTTAGCCAAGCGCAGCATCGCTTCGCTAAGGCGCCGTATTGCCTCCTCTTGGTGTTCTGTGGGTAGCACGCCTTCTGTAAGGGTCAGGGGCAATGGGATAAGTCTTGTCTTTTTCTGCTTATGAGTTTTACGTACATCATTGTATAACGTACGTTATACGTAGGGTCGTTTACTGCCTCTGTCAATGTTTAAATATCGATCGTTATATCGCCAAGGTGTGTGGAGCCCACATACGGCACCGCCAGAGAGCTTAGTGTTGGCGGTGGGAATTTCTTTCGAATTGGCTTTGTTCGCCCTACTATGAACGTTTTCGTCTCTTTACTTCCGGCATTTTTCCTTCTAGCAGCGTGTGGAACCACTAGAGGGCCACGGAATGCGGGCGTAGCGTCTCATGTTCTCATTTCAAAGCCGGCGCTTTATCCAGAGGGGCTAGCGTTTGATCACGCCTCAAGAAAGTTCCTGGTGGGGTCGTTTCGCGATGGATCGATCTACGAAGTGTCCGAGGATGGCAGTGCGGAGATCCTCTTCACTGACGAACGCCTGTTTTCGGTCGTCGGAATTCGCCTATCACCAGACGGGCGAAGGCTCTTTGTAGCGAACTCAGACCTTGGTGTTGGAAAGCGGAAATCGGAGGAGGGCGCAAAGAGGCACGCCTCTTTGCTGGTGTACGATATGGTTGCCAGGCGTGTGCTCGCCTTTGTCAATCTGGGGGCACTGCGCCCTTCTGGAGCCCATTTGGCCAATGCCATTGCCGTTGACAGCATGGGCAGCGCGTACATTACCGATAGCTTATCGCCAATTATCTACAAAGTAGATACAGACTACCATGCCTCTGTGTTTCTAGAAGATCCACGTTTCGAAGGTGAGGGAATAAACCTCAACGGCATAAGGAACTACCCAGACGATGAAACTCTGCTTGTTGCACACAAGGGCCAGGGGGCCCTCTATCGGATCCCAATCAACGCACCATCGGAATTTACCCAGGTTGCGATTGACGGAGAAATTATTGGAGTGGACGGCCTGATACCCATAGACGAGAAGAATCTTGCGCTCGTTGCAAACGAGGCCTTAGGGGTTAAGACAAATTCCGTTGTGTGGCTTAGGAGCAATGATGGCTGGCGAAGCGCCTCTGTCGTGAAACAAACGAATCTAGGGAATGTCTATCCAACAACGGGGATCTATTTGTCCGGACAAGTGCTTGTTCTTCATAGTAAGCTCAATAGATTAATGAAGGCGCATGGTGAAGAAACGAGTCAGCTACAGGAGCAAGCTCACATTCAGGGTGTCCCCTAGTTTTTGACGAATACACATTATTTAAAGGTACTTGCAGCGATTCCCGATAACGACCGCCTCATTGATAAGGCGATTGTCTTTGAGCCCCGCCTCAATATTCTTCGGCGCAACGTTCTTACCACCAGCAGTAATAATGATGTCCTTCTTACGTCCGGTGAGGTTATCAATTTCGCATGCGCTCAAAAGGACCTGTATGGCGCAGCGGATACCCGAATTAGGACCTTACTTTTACGTTTCTACAGCCCTAAAAAGAGAGGCCCACGCTGGCAGAGAAGCGAGCTGCCATTGCCGAGGGCACGTGAAGCTGCATTGGAACGGTGTCATTGGTCTCGTCGAGTACTTGGACGGAGTATTTGGGCTTGATGAGTTGGACAAGAAGTTCACCTTGCAAACGCAACTTCCAACGTCCGAATGTCGGACCTATCCAATAGGCTCCTCCACCGACACTGGCCATCGGATGCACTTGCCCGAATGGCACTTCGATGTCGATCGCATTGGCGCTCAATCGGCCCACGCTCGTACTGGTGCAGATGCCGACTTGCCGC
>JAESTW010000758.1 GCA_016763395.1 Kofleriaceae bacterium | reverse complement strand
GAACAAGAGCTACACAAGATTATCGGTCTCAAGTTGCGAACACTTCGCAAGCAGAGAAACCTCACTCTAAAACAAATGGCACGGCGCACAGAGCTAAGTGTTTCTCTGATCTCACAACTTGAGCGAGCCGAGGCCACTGTCTCGATTGCCTCTCTCTATAAATTGGCATGTGCCCTCGACGTCCGAATCACTGATTTTTTCGTCAATTTCTGACCGACGCAGCACTGGCCGCGGTAGCTAACTGGCGAAGCTCGGCAATCGTTGCTTGGTAGTTCTCGCTTTTGAACAGCGCGCTCCCGGACACAAAGACATTTGCCCCAGCCGACGAGGCCTTGGCTATCGTCTCAAGACTCACACCGCCGTCTACTTGAATGTCGATAGACAATCCGCGCCGGACAATCGTCTCGCGAAGCGCCTCAATTTTGGGTAGGCAGGCGTCGATGAAACGCTGGCCACCAAAACCTGGATTCACCGTCATGATCAAGACCATCGAAAGCTCGTCCAATACATAGTCGAGCGCCGCAAGCCCCGTCGCAGGATTGAGCACTACGCATGCCTTAGCCCCTAGTTTTTGAATTTGTTGTACGGCGCCATGCAGATGATTGACGGCTTCCGCATGAATCGTGAGAATGTCTGCTCCCGCTTCGATGTAGTCGCCTAGGTATAACTCTGCATTGGATATCATTAAGTGAACATCCAAGGGGACCGAAGTCGCGGCCTTGGCAGCTTTGACGATGGCCGGGCCGAGAGTTAGATTTGGAACAAAGTGCCCATCCATCACATCCACATGGATTAAATCGGCGCCCGCCTGAGACACAGAAGCAATTTCTTCAGCCAGTCGGCCAAAGTCTGCCGAGAGAATCGAGGGCGCAATTTTTATTGATGGGCTCATAGCCACAAGCTACCGCCTTCGCAAACACGCTGCAAAGAAGGCGTCTTGCCCATTTTGATGTGGCCAGGAAACGAAACAACCATTCTCGAGTAACGCTGGCCAATCGACATCCTCCGATCCCTTGGGCGGATCGAGTTCGAACTCTGGATGGTTTGCCAAGAAGTCAGCGAGTTGCTCGGGTCCCTCGGCTGCCGAGAAAGTACAAACGCTGTAGATCAAATGTCCGCCGGGTTTGACCCGCTTGGCCAGTGCGTCCAACAAGCTCTTTTGCAGCGCAACCATTGCCGGAATATCCGTTCCGGACTCGCGCCATTTTCTCTCGGGATGACGCCGAAGTACGCCAAGTCCACTGCACGGCGCATCTAGCAGTACTAGATCATAGAGTGGTTCCAAGCCTGCTTTCGTCCAGTCCTGGTCAGGACGAGTCGCGTCCATAATACGAGCCCGGATCGAGGTGATTCCCAATCGCTTGCAAGTCTCCTGCAGGAGTTCAATCTTCTTTGGGCTCAGGTCGATAGCGTCAATGTGAGCTTTCGAATTCACCTCCGCCAGATGAGTGGTTTTTCCACCGACTCCAGCGCATGCATCAAGAATTTGCATTCCATCACTGATGGGAACCATCGCTCCAATGCACTGCGCCGCCAAGTCCTGCACAGTCCACATGCCATCGGCAAAGCTCTGAGAGTGCAGAGGCGATCCAAGGCCGGACAGTTCCAGTGCCCAAGGGTATTCGGACAATTCTCGGGTAGAACGCGTCTCGCCCTCAGCCAGTCTAGCTGCCAAGGCATCGCGAGTGGTGCGCTGACGATTCACACGTACGCAGAGAGCAGGAACTGACTGCATTCCCGCTACACACTCCTCTAGCCGCTCCTCGCCCACCCGTTCCAAGAGTAGCTCTGCGATCCAAGCAGGCATGGAATGCCGCACCATGACAGCTTCCATACTCGATCCCTCGGGAAGCGCTGGCTCTCCCTCTCTACCCAGTTTTCTCAATACACCGTTAGCAAAGCCGGCTAACTTCGGTCCACCAAGTCTCCGGACACAACCAACCGCATCATCGACAGCCGCATGATCGGGAATCCGATCCAAAAACAGAATCTGATACGCCGCGACTCGCAGGGCCAACAGCACCTTGGGCGCCACCTTCCGAATGCCTTTGTGCATGTAGTGTCCGAGCGCTCGGTCAATACGCGATCGATGCCGCAGCACCCCGTAGCAAATCTCGGTCGCCAGTCTACTGTCCACTGTGCTCAAGCGAGCGCGAGACAACTCGGCGGATAGCGCCAAGGTGGCGTAGGCATTTGACTCTTCAACTCGCGTTAGGGCACGACGAGCAACAACTCTTGCTGATAGTGATTGTCCAGCCATCGACTTAATTTCCTCCACCGGACGGGCCCAGGGGACTCAAGCCCTGAGGACTAAAGCCCTGAGGACTTAAGCCCTGAGGACTAAAGCTCTGTCCGGCCTCCAAACGTCGGCCATTGGCAAAAGAGTATGCACTCATACGCTTCTTGCCCGGCGCTTGCACCTCGGACACACAAATTGCCCCCTCTCCACAAGCGAGTATCAGCCCCGATTTGTCATAGGACAAGATGCTTCCGGGAGCCCCGCCTCCTTCGGCGACAATGGCACCAAAGAGTTTCAAATTTCCCTCACCGTAGGGCGTGAATGCGCCTGGCCAAGGATCGAGTCCACGAATTCGAGCCGCGATGACCTGTGCGGCCAGCGACCAATCCACGAGTCCGTCACGCTTTTGCAGCATCGCCGCATGAGTTGCCTGCGCGCCATCTTGTGGGACAGCAGTGAGAGTCCCAGCTGACAACCCGGCCAAGGCCTGCAAGAGCGTGCTCGCCCCCAGAGGCGCCAAGCTATCAAAAATCGATCCCGCACTATCTTTGTCCGAGATCGGAATCCGTTTCGTCATAAGCACAGGACCAGTATCCATGCCTTCGTCAAGCAGCATGATGGAAACCCCTGTTTCAGCGTCACCGTTCATCACCGCTCTCTGAATTGGCGCTGCCCCACGATACTTGGGCAAGAGAGAACCGTGGATATTTAAACAGCCCAAAGGAAAGGCCTCGAGCACTGCCGCTGGCAATATTTTTCCGTATGCGACGACGACACCAACCTCGGCATTGGCCTGGACAATGGCATCAAGAAATTCCGGTGTCCGGGCAGAATTCGGTTGAATGACCTCAATGCCCGCAGCCTCTGCTATCGTTTTGACTGGCGGAGAAGTCATCTTCTTTTTTCGCCCGGCCGGCTTGTCCGGTTTTGTAACAACTAACACGACATCGTGCTGCGGAAGCAAAGCCTCCAGCGCTGGTACCGCAAAATCGGGTGTCCCCATAAATACAATTCGCACTGCTCGTTCCTTACGCCTTCGATGGTTGGATGTTCGCCCGGTATTGCAACCGAATAACATCGTTACTCAAAATTAGGTAGGCCTCTTCGATGACCTCTTCGATCTCCCGGAGAACATCCTCCAGTTCCGTGCGAAGCTCGGACGGCAACGCAGAGGGCTTATAGTAACGTTGAGCTGCTTCGTAGGCGCGTTTGATCTCGAACGCACTTGCATCCTGCCGAACCCCCAACACCTCGAAGTAGTCTCCCATCTGTATCAATCGATGTTTGGCCAGAGCTCGCTCTCGATCAATTTCGATGTCGCTATCGCCGATCAGTGGTTGCGTTCCTCGGCCCGGACGAGTCTGGCCCTGCCACTCGCCCGAGATCACCTCAGCGACCCCCAAACACACCCACGCAAAAGCGAGCTGTGCCACTGCCAACTCCTGGATGCCGCTGTTATTGGCGATTTCCTCCAGCATGTTTTCGCCAGAAAATAGTGCGTGTGCCTTGGTCTCACCCAAGGTTAACTCCGCCGACCCCAAGGTTTTGGACAGCGCTTCCGAAGGCAAGGCGAACACAACTGTTTTGCTGTCCCCTAAACATGTTGTAAGGCGACTGCGATCGTACTTCCTCCGGACCCCTTCGACGATCAACGCCGCAGGATGCCGAGAAAGCCGAATCTTTTCATCGTCCGTGACTCCCTGCACCGCCTCAAAGCTGCCCTCGGTCCAAGCGAAGAGTGAATAGTACAAATCCTCCAGATGCTGGCGGACAGCCGGCAACAACTCTCGTGGCTTCAGATATCCGAGTTCAACTAGAAGCTCTCCCATTCTGCGCCCAGAGGCAGAGACCTGGGTCTGGCAATTGGCGAGTTGCTCCCGGTTTATTTTCCCTTGTCTGACTAAGAGTTCTCCCATTCGATCGTCAGAGCTTTTAGACGCGACGAAAACAACACGCCCTTGGTCAAAATCGAGACGCAACTCGCGCTCCCCTGCGCGAAAGGTAATCCAACCCGTAAAGCGGGTGTGCCAAAACCGAGCGATCAGCCTAGATACGTCGTCGTCTCCATCCCCGAGTTCCCCAGTAAACGAGAGTAAACGACTCTCAGGTTCTTCTCGCGGACGATAGCTGCGCTCGCGTTCAATATCCGAATCACTCACCATCTCCTCGGACGACACGAACGACACCTCATCGGCATCGCTCAATTCAGTGAGTCCAAGCTCACTCCCGTCGGACAGATCGAAATCCTGATTGTCCGGCGGTGCAGAAACCAAACTGATGGTATCCTCGTTCCTCAGTGGAGCGGGAAAAAGCCGCTCCGCCATTTTTGACATCTTCTCCCGCAATTGCCGCGCAAAATCGCTACCACTCGGCGTGGCTGGCGTATCAACGTCGGAGTCTGGGTCATACCCGCTCTCGATCCCGTCCATTTCGACGTCGTCCATTTTAACACTGTCCGTTTCGACACTGTCCATGTCAACACTGACAGTCTCTTCTCGAAGGTACACCTCAGGAGCCTCAAGTACAGATGTGGAAGTCCTGGATTCCAAGGTGCTCAGCGGGGTTCCCGAAGCACCAAGAAGCTCGGTTTCAACCCGCTTTGCAGGCGATGCTTCGGTGTCTAGATCTTGTCCGGCCGAAGCCGCTTCGGCTTGTGCAGAAACAGTATCTGCACTCGCAGACAAACTGTCCATTGCATCGCAGACAAAACTATCAATCGCCAAATCCATCGCGATTCGAATTCGCTTGGCGCTGATTGCACGGCAACTGCTTGTGATTCGCTCCTCCAGTACATCCGTCTCCGCCTCATACACGACGAGTTCATCATGGGGAATTGTCGTAGCCCCCGCAAACCCTGCCTTTGCAACCAATACCAGCGACGCCGGACGACCATGAGAACCGTTTTGAATGTCCGTGGCCAAGACCACAAGCTCCTCCACAGGAGGACCGGCAAACAATATCACTACGTCTGGCAGCAAGGTGCGAAAGTGTGCCAATGCCAGGGTGTAGTCCGGCTCGAGAGCAACTTGCCAGCCTGCTACAGCCCGCATTCGCGACACGATTTCTTGCCCCTCAGGTCCTGGGGCGACAGCTAACAATTTGGTTGATGAACCCGACAAAACTCTATTCCCATGACCTGCGGAAGCTCAGCAACTATAGCGCTGAAACCGGATCAACGTCGATTGTCATGCGCACTCCCGGCCTGGTATCTGCCCGATGAATCACTTGTCGTACGGCATGGCGCAATTTCAATCGGTCTTGCGCCCTGAGCCACAGGTGCCAGCGCACTCTGCCTTTGAGCTTGGCCAACGGCGCCTCTGCAGGACCAAGCACAGAGACCTCTGCATCTACGCTACGGGCGATATCAGCCACCTGGCGGCATTGCCGAATAACGCTACTGGCATCTCTGCCATCGACCCGAATTGCCACCAGGTAGCCAAAAGGCGGATAGCCAAGCTCTTGCCGGTCCGCAGATTCACCAGCGTAAAACCTGTCAAAATCATGCTGGGATGCAGCAGCAATCGCCAGGTTCTCACATTTGTAGGTTTGCACCAGTACCTTTCCCGGCTTGTCGCCCCGCCCTGCTCGCCCGGCAACTTGGGTCAGAAGCTGAAAGGTGCGTTCACTGGCGCGAAAGTCAGGCAGCGACAGTCCGGTGTCTGCGCACAGTACGCCAACCAAGGTAACGCCAGGAAAATCATGTCCCTTGGTCACCATCTGGGTGCCGACCAGGATATCCACCTCCCTCCGGGCCACCCGGCCGAGCACCTTTTGTATGGCATCACCCGTGGCGACATCTCGATCGAGTCTCTCCACTCGTGCCTGAGGAAATGCACTAGCCACCGCTTCAGCGATCTTCTCCGTGCCAAAGCCCCGACGAGAAATCGAATCGGTGGCCTCGCACTTCGGACAGGTATGCGGCAGCGCCTCCTCGTGGGCGCAATAATGACACATTAACTTCTCGCGAAAGCGATGATAGGTCAACGAGACACTGCATTGGCGGCAGCGAAATGCGTGCCCACACGCAGTACACATCACAAAGGTATCAAAGCCTCGGCGATTGAGAAAAAGTATTACCTGGTCACCAGCGTGTAAGGTCTCCTCAATTGCACTTCGGAGCGGTGCAGTGAGCATGGACTCTTTGTCCGGCTGATGACGCCGCATATCGACGAGTTCCACAGGAGGCAAATCTCGCCCCGTCGCGCGGGTAGGCAAGCGCAAAAGTCGAAGCCGTCCGGTAATCGTGCCGTGATAGGACTCCAGCGACGGTGTAGCTGAGCCCAAAATGCAAATCGCTCCCGCATTCCGAGCTCGGACTAACGCAACATCCTTTGCGTGGTAGCGAACACCCTCTTCTTGCTTAAAACTCGGATCATGCTCTTCGTCGACCACAATAACGCCCACGTTGTCGATAGGAGCGTAGACCGCGGAGCGTGCCCCGAGAGCGATCTGAGCCTGCCCTTCCCGGAGCCTGTGCCACTCGTCGTAGCGCTCGCGAGTCGTCAATGCGCTGTGCAGCACCGCAACCAAAGGCCCAAAGCGCGCGCGAAATCGTGCCGCCAATTGCGGCGTCAACGAAATCTCGGGCACCAATACAATGGCGTTTTTTCCGCGTTTCAGGCAATTGGCAATCACCTGTAAGTACACCTCTGTCTTGCCGCTACCGGTGATTCCGTAGAGCAAGAATGCTCCGAACTTCTCTGAGTCCATTTGCGAGCACATCGCGACCGCGGCCTTGTCCTGTGCCTCATTGAGTGCGAGAGGGTTGACGTCGGCAATCATGCCATCACTATCAGACTCGTGCCCCTTCCACGCGTCGTTTCGCACAACCCGCTCAGAAAGCGCTACAAAGCCGTCTTGGGCCAGTTTTTTTAGATGTGTCGCCGCCAGAGGATGCGCTTCTTTTAACTTCGAAACATCAGTCTCGCCCCCTGCCTCCTCCAGTGCTTGATACACTTTGTATCGCACCTTCGCGCGCTGTAGTTTCTCGCGATCGACCTCGGACAATTCTCGGACAACCCGAGCCACACGAACCTGTTTGTCCTTGATTCGAGCCGCCTTACTTGATAGCACATAACTGGCCAGTCCTGCCTCCACAAGCCTTGCCACATCACTCGCTTTGGCGCGCCCCTTGGTCAGATCTCGTTGCGATACCAGCTCGGACTCACCGGACAATGCCATCAGCAGATCCAACTGAACTTTGGGCAATGCGCCACCCTGTCCGGCCGCGACTGCCCTGCCCGCCTCCGTCAACTCCACGCCTTGATCGGCGGTAATCGCAGTCCCCGGTGGCAGAGCCGCCCGCAAGGTCTCGCCTGGTGGGGACTCGTAATATTGCGCAACCCACAGACACAGCGACAGTACCGGCGGGATAATCATCGCCTCGGCATCCAAGAGTGCATACAGCTCTTTCATCCTCGCCACGCCCTCCGGAGCGGTATCGGACATGGCCACGATGACACCACTTATGCCTCGGTTGCCAAATGGCACGAGTGCCCGATGGCCCACCAGATCCTTTCCCTGTAGACGTTCAGGGATCAGATAATGGTACAGGCCAGCTACTGGCAGTTGTACCGCGACTTCTGCGTAGCGACTCATGCTCTAGTTGTCCGGCCAGGCTATGCTTCGTCGAGCATTTTTTTCATCAGCGCCAGCAGTGGCTCGCGCAAGTCATCACGCTTGAGGGCAAACGCCAGATTTGCATGCAGGAATCCAATTTTGTCACCAGCATCGTAACGATTTCCCTCGATTGGAATCGCGTACAATCCTGGACCATCAATAAGCGAAACCATCGCATCGGTGAGTTGAATTCCACCGCCATGGCCCGTCTTGGTTGTCTCTAAAGCGGGCCAAATCTCAGGTGGCAATACATATCGTCCAATGATTGCCAAGCGCGATGGTGCTGTGCCCGGAGCCGGTTTCTCGACTAGCCCCGTCACCTTCCAAAATCCGCGTTCGTCGAGCTCGCCATCCACAATCCCGTATTTGTGCTCCTGGCCTTCTGGTACTTCCATAACAGCCACGACCCCCGCGCCGCCGCACTCCCCATAGGCTTTGATGAGTTGGCCAATGCCGGGGTTCTCCCCACCATCAAATAGATCGTCAGCCAGAAGAATAGCGACCGGTTCATCTCCTACCGCTGGGTGAGCGCAAGCAATCGCATGCCCAAGTCCGAGCGCTTGCTTTTGCCGGACAGAAACGATTTGTGCAATGTTCGCGATTTTTCGCAACTCTGCAACCATCTCGCTCTTGCCCCGAGACTCTAAGATATTCTCAAGTTCGTAGGCATGGTCGAAATGATCTTCAATCGCAGATTTATTGCGTCCGTTAACAACCACAACCTGCTCGATGCCGGCTGCAGCGGCTTCTTCTACAACCAGTTGGATCGTTGGCACATCGACAATGGGCAGCATTTCTTTTGGGACCGCTTTGCTCGCTGGCAAAAATCGAGTCCCCAGACCCGCCGCAGGAATTACAGCTGTTCGAACCTTCTGAGACATAACGCGAGTATCGCGCAGCACCGCCCCGAAACGCAAAACGCACGAGCGATGCGTTCGTGCGTTTTGGTGAATAGTGCGCTGGCACAGCCAACGCGATCTCAGTTGAGCTTGTTGCCTATGGTTTCGGGCAACCCCTTCCGTTGCGAGTCATTCCACCATCGAGAGGAAGACCAACGATTCGATCATTGAACGTATCATAGTGCATCACTGCCTGAATCGAGTAGCACTGCCCCATCATCGCGGTAGTGTTGCGGAAGATTTCGTCGTTGAAGAAGAGTGGTGCTCCTCCAGTTGACACG
>JAESTW010000757.1 GCA_016763395.1 Kofleriaceae bacterium | reverse complement strand
TAGTTCTTGAGCATGGTCAGACGATCAATGTCTGAATGGCGACGCGTGCGAAAGACGGTCACAACAATGGCCAGGCCAACCGCAGCTTCAGCCGCTGCAATTGCGATTACGATGAGTGCAAAGCCCTGCCCGTCCGCCGCAGCTTCTGGCGAGTTACCAGCAAAGCCGCGAGAGAACGCCAGGATAGTGATATTGGCTGCGTTGAGCATGAGCTCGATACTCATCATGACGATGAGCGCATTGCGCCGAAGCAAAACTCCTGCGATGCCAATGACAAAGAGCAGTGCTGCAAGCACGAGAAAGTGACTGACCGTGAGGTCAAAGAACACGCTGTCCATTATGCCTCCTCCTCATTGGTTTCTTTGGGGTCCGTATCATCTTTAGTCTCTGGTCGAGCAATTGCGATAGCGCCAACGACGGCGACCAAGAGCACGACCGAGACTGCCTCGAAAGGCAAGAGATAGCGGGTGAAGAGAGTGTGTCCGACTCCGTGTACGGAGCCGAATTCGTAGGTTCGGCAAAGTGCGTAGGCACTGTTGCAGATTGTCTCAAATGTCAGATGACTAAGAGAATTTACCCCCAAGTCTGCAAGTAGTTGCGGATCTGCGTGATTGAGAACAACTTCGACATTCAGATTCTCGCGAGCAATCTCTAATGCCTGCGTATCTTTAACTTCCCAAACAATGCCAGCGATACGCTTAAAGAGGTAGAGCAGTCCGAGAGCCGCCGCTGCTTTGCCCAACAAGCCCTGCACGGCCCAAGGTTCTGCCTCGGGACGGTTTAGGATCATAATGACAAAGACAAAGAGCACCATGATGGCGCCGGCATACACCAGAACCTGCATCACCGCTAAGAATGATGCGTAGAGCATCAAGTAGAGCCCGGCGATGGCGAAGAAGGTGCCAACCATACCCATGACCGCAGTGACCATATTGCGCCGGGTAATGACGAAGATAGAGCCGCCAACAGTGCACAAGGCGAAAATCCAAAAGACAATCGCGACACCTTTGCTGTTGCCAAAAGTGGGTCCGGCGACTTTTTTAGCGCCATGTCCGGCCGCGTTTGCGCCGTGCTCTGCCGCTGCCATCGCTACCGACGGCTCGACAAGGGCCCACAGTCCGAAAACTGTCATTACGCCAAGCACTACTGCGCTCAGTCGCCAAAGAGACTTGCTCATGCTGCCGCTCCTTTTTTGATAATGCACTTAGCCTCAAACTCGGCGCGGAATTTCGTCATAAATCCCATCATCGGCCAAGCTGCGGCTTCTCCAAGTGCGCAAATGGTATTACCAGCGATGCCATTGGCAATCTTGCCGAGTAGCTCAACGTCGCCCTCTTTGCCTTTGCCAGCCGCAATGCGCTTACAGATTTTGTCCATCCAACCAGTGCCTTCTCTACAGGGAGTACACTGTCCGCAGGATTCGTGGTGATAGAAGCTCATGATGCGTGAGCAGAGCGCGACAACATCGGTATCTTCATCAAAGACAACGATGCCACCAGAACCGGCCATTGTCCGAAGTTGACGTCCGCCGCCCATATCAAACGGTACGCCTTCGGTCACTTCAACTGGCTTGATTCGCTCATCAGTCATCAGTGCATCAAACTCGACAGGAACATCGAGTTCAGAATCGACAAGTGGAGGCATGGAAGTTCCGCCAGGGATAAGCCCTTTGAACTTCTTGCCCTTCCACATACCGCCGCAAACGTCTTCGATGAGTTCGCGGAAGGTGATGGTCATCGGCAATTCGTAGATACCAGGCTTCTCGACGTGGCCCGATACGCAGACTGTGCGAGTTCCGCCTGAACGTCCGACTCCTAGATCGGCGAACCACTGTCCGCCCTGATCGACGATGAAGGGAATGTTCATCAAGGTCTCGACATTGTTCACCACGGTTGGCTTGCCAAAGAGACCTTTGATAGCGGGGAATGGCGGCTTGAGTCGCGGCTGTCCGCGAAGACCTTCCATCGAGTTGAGAAGTGCAGTCTCCTCACCGCAAATGTAAGCGCCAGCGCCGCGATGCACTGTTATATGGCACGCCTGCTTGCCTGTGCCCATGATTCGGTCACCGAGGTAACCGCGGGCATACGCCTCTTCGACGGCTTTTACGAGGACCGCATACTCGCGCATCATCTCACCGCGAATGTAGATGTAGTTGTGTACGGCACCGAGGGTGTGCGCCGCGATGATCATTCCCTCGATTAGAAGGTGCGGATCCCAATAGACAAGCTCGCGGTCTTTACAGGTTCCGGGCTCGGACTCATCGCAGTTGACGACGAGATGAACGTCCGTGGCATCTTTGGGAACAAAGCTCCACTTTAGTCCGGTGGGAAAGCCAGCACCGCCACGTCCGCGAAGGTTGGAAGCTTTGATTTGATCGACGATGTCCGAGGCGGGCATGAGCATCGCTTTGCGAGCGATTTTGTAGCCACCTTTGGCCTCGTACGAAGTGATTTGCTTGTTTTCCTCGTCACCAAAGCGTCGGGTGACTAAAAGTTGTCCGATTTCAGCAGGCACTAGCAAACCTCCGATTCTGGGTGCGGATTCGATTTGAGAAAGTCGACGATTTCATCGACTTGCTCTGGTGTAACATCAAGAAAATACTTGGTGCCACACACGACAGCCGGTGCATTTGCGCAAGCGGCAATACACTCCTCTTCGACTAGAGAAAAATCGGCGTTGCTCTCGCCGCGCTTTAGTCCGAGCTTGTTCTCGAAAGCGGCTAGAACGTCGTAGCCGTCTCGCAACATACATGCGACGTTCGTACAAACACGGATGGTAGTGGTACCGCCCTGTTGTCTTCGAAACATCGTGTAAAATGTGACCACACCAAAAACATGCGCCTTGGACAAGTCGAGAGTCTTGGCGACCACTTCGATCACCTCGTCTCGCAAATCGCCAAACTCCTTCTGCGCCAGATGGAGCGCGGCTAGAATTACAGGTTGCTTGCTTGGGTAGCGCCCATAGAGCACTTCCAATTTGCTGTTCGCTTCTTCGGAAAATTTGAGTGACATCGCGGCCTTGCACAGCACCAACGGGTGCGTAGGCGCGCAAAATACGAAGGGATGCGCTGAGCTGTCAACCCAGGGGTCGGGGAAACGATTTGCAAAGGCATGCCACGGCACTTTGCGGCTTCGGGATCTGGTATTTTTGCAGGGCGAAGCTGATTCACCTCCGGTCTGGTCACAACCAGTGCGTCAATTTGTCACGCTACAGTCACAACATCGGGCAAGCCGCCAGGTCTCCGCATTGGGATCTTTACATTGTGCTATGGAGCACCATGAGCGTAGAGAGTAGTACTGCATCCATGAGCCCTATCGAGCGGGCAGCCCTTGCACTTGGAAGATTGGCCAACGAATCCAATCTTTCAAAGTCCATGCAGTACCACTTTGTTCGAAACTTTTCCTGTCGCTGGATG
>JAESTW010000756.1 GCA_016763395.1 Kofleriaceae bacterium | reverse complement strand
GCACTCTCAGGGCACGAGACACTCCATTTGGAATCCATGCCTAATGAGGCAGATTTGGCGCTCCTCAGCGAGACGCCTGACGCAAGACGTTCGGTGAACCCAAATGCGAAGTTCCTCCGTGATCCTACCTTCTTGACTCCCACTAAGTCCGCTCACCTTTCTTTATTCCGCGTTCGCGAACGCAACAGGAGAGGTGCGCCCTAGGCCTGCAAAGGTCATCACGGACAGTGTCCGATACACCACTTGACTTGGCTACAAGACGACTACGAGGACGAACACGTGCACGACTACGAGAGATTGGGTAGGCGGAGGCGCAAAATAAAGGGACGGGGGTTGGGCATGATGAAGGACGGGCAATCCCTAGATTTAGTCTGGATGACGCACTAGGTTGTTTATGGACAGACCCTTAGTCTTTGTTAAGAGCCAGGACCGAGGCCAGCCCGAGTTGAACGCCGCTCTGGATGAGCCGCAACACACTTTCAACTTCGCTCGCCTTCATGTTCAGGTTGGCTATCATCTTGGATTTGATGTTGCCCTCAAGCTCTGCATGAGATCGGTTGACCCAGCGCATCACTGTGGTTTTGTGCACTCGGTAGAGGCTTCCGATTTCTTCTAAGGTCATCTCGTCGAGGTAGTAGTGGCGCAATACATTGGCAAGGCGTGAAGGCAATGCTGCAACCGCGTCTCGAAAGGCTTGGTTAAATGACGAGCGGTAGAGCTCTTTCATGTACTGCAACTCTTGGTCGTCGTTCTTGTCCGGCATGGCAACCAGCAGTTGCTCATCTCCAGCTGGCACGGGCGCTCGTCCGATGCGTCTGAGTTCGTTGAGTCCTGTCCGAAGCCCTGTCGCATACACCCACGAACGCAACGACCCCGTTCCCGCAAAGTTGCCAATCTTAGGTGTTACACCCTCTTTAGGCGACACTAGCAGTTTAAACCTTACAGCCTGTTTGAGCTCTCCACATTGCTCATCACTCATTCGCAGCTTGCGACCAGCAGCGCCGACCAACGAAAGAAAGTCGCGTTCAAAAACAGCGATTGCCGCGGTGTTTCCCTCCGCGCAATACTATGTGAGTAACAAATCTTCAACCTTTAGACGCGCGACTTCTTCTTCCACCGAATAATGCCCGGGCAAGCGAGCGGCGGCATAGCGCAAGAAATCCTCATCTACCTCAGCAAAGCCAGGGTGCGCCTCGCTGCCGCGCACCAGTAAATCTGCCAGCGCGATCTCCAATGCCTCGCGATCGAACTTGGGCTCATCTGAAAGTGCGCCGAGGAATATCGACACCATGTCAGAAACGGATAGCTTGTCTGAAACGAAAGAAGTCACGGTGATGCTGCGGAGTGTAGTATACCGTGAGTAGTTGTCTTGTCTTGTCTTTCTCCAGAGCTTGCGGTTGATTTTGTTGCGGGAGCGCTGCCCGCCAAGCCCGCTCGCTCTGTCGAAGATCACATGGCCAATTGCCAGGACTGCCGCAAGCTCATTGTGGGCATTGCCAAGCTGGATCGAAGCGGCGCACAGTCCTCAGAAGTTCATTCGGTGGTGTCACCTGACGCGGATAACCACGCTGCGTTTGCCCCCACAGCGTTTGCCCCCACAGCGTTTGCCCCCACGTTAGCGTCACCGCACAATCACCTGGGCGGGGCTGGGATTGCAGACTCAGAGGAAGCACCGACCTTAGTACGAGGCGCGCAAGTCGGACGCTATACTCTTCTCTACCCACTCGGAGAAGGCGGGATGGGAGCGGTGTACGCGGCTTTCGATCCCAAACTCGATAGGCGAGTGGCACTCAAGTTCTTGCGCGCGGATCTCCTCAGTGCCCCGAAGGTTGGGCATCAAGAACGCCTCTTGCGCGAGGCTCGCGCCCTGGCTCGGCTATCGCACCCTCATGTCGTTAGTATCTACGATGTTGCGGAAGCGGGTGGCAGTGTATTTCTGGCGATGGAGCTTATCGACGGTAACAATGCTCGCATCTGGAGAGAACTCGGACATAGGTCCACTCGAGAAATCGTCAAACTATACAGAGAGTCACTCAATGCTCTTATCGCCGCACACGATCAGGGCATTATTCACCGCGACTTCAAGCCGGACAACGTGATGATCGGTGATGACGGTACTGCTCGCGTTACCGATTTTGGCCTTGCTTGCGCCGCGATAGTTGATGTAGATGAGTTGGTCGCCGTGTCGGACACGGAGAACATTGATTGGGATACTCTGACGCAAACTGGAATGGCGGTGGGCACGCCCCGCTACATGGCACCCGAACAGTTTTGTGGGCAGGCGAACGAACTGAGTGATCAGTTCTCTTTTTGCCTGAGCATGTACGAAGCTCTCTACGGTCACTATCCCTTTGGCACCAAGACCGCCAGAGATCTCTCGCCCAGCGTCCCTATTGAGCAGCAAATCCTCGCACCGTTGGCCAAGGGAGACATCCCCGACTCACTACGCAAAGCTCTATTGCGAGGCATGTCTGTCAGTCCCAAAGACCGTTGGCCAAGAGCACAGGAGCTGAGCTACGAGTTATCCCAAGTGTTCGCGCCCAAGTTCGGCCTCGCCAAATGGGCTCTCGCGGGTATGGTGGCCACGAGCGTAGCAGTAGCAGCATATTTTCTCGCTCCGAGTCCACCTGTCACCATTGAAGCGGCGGACAACTCCAATACTGTTGAACAACTCGTCAACTTGCGAGAACGGGTCGCTAAGCTCGACGGAGTCGACGCTGAACTCTTGCGAATTCAAGAAAAGAACGACGAACTCAAACAGCTTCTCAATGAACAGGAACGAAAATTGGCCCTTGCCGAATTGCGCGATGAAGAAGTCAAAGCGCCGGTTATTCGAAAAATCCGCAGGGTGCCACTGCCACCTCCGCTGCCGGTGCAAAGCGTAGAGCGAGCGGTAACCACACGATTGTCCGAAGTTTTGGACTGTTATTCCTCCAGTATCCAGGGCGACGATGAGCAGACGATCAAAGCCATCGTCGGAATCTCGGACAAAGGAAAAGTTAAGTGGGTAGCGCCGCCCTATCAAGGTGACCACTCGGCTAGCAAGTGCCTCGAGCGTGCGCTTAAAAGACTCTCGTTTTCGGACAGCGGCGTGGCAACCACGGCGACGTTGACTCTAAGTTTCTATCGTCTGGAATCCGGTATGCTGGCAGTGAGAATGCGGGCGAAAACCCGCAATGCGGGCCGAGGAGGTGTCACAACCGATTCCAAAGGCCGCATCGTTCTGGACTGCGACCCCATGGACCCACTTTGTGGACTGTCCGGGAATTTTTGAGTCGCACGCACAACGAGTCTACCGGGCTATTTTTTGGACAAAAATGGTACCGGATCTACAGAGTGGCCCAAACTCCCAATCGCGATGCGCAGTTCGAGATACACTCGACTTTTCGAAGCGATTGCAACGAGTTGTCCGGTCTTCACCAAGTCACCCGAATTGACTGTGGGGGCACCCAAGTGGCCCAGAATCGACAAATACCCGTCGTGATCGATGATCATTCCCTGACCGAGCCCAGAGATAGGTCCGAGATAACGGACCCGGCCATCGGCTAGCGCAACTAACTTGTCGCCACGTTTCGCCTTGATCTCAATTCCGCGCCTGCGCATAACCAAGCGCCGTGACGGCCCTTTGAAATCGCCAAAACTTGCAACGACTTTTCCACGAATCGGCCACTGCAGACTAGCCTCGCTCGGCATCTTTGGCGCTTTGCGCAGCACTGCCTGCTCCAGCGTTTCCTGCGCCGAGTCAGCGAGCTCTATCTCTGTCCGGAGAAGTGCCAACTCCCGCTGATCTCGCTTGGCAATTCGGCGAGCAGCACCTAGCCATCGGGCAACCTTCTTCCTAGTCTTGGGCTCAAACCATAGTCTGCCCCAGCTAGCGCGAGTGAGTTTGTAAAGAGCCCTTGTCCGATTTTTGGCTTCGGTCTCTCGCAGTGTGTACTTGTCTGCGAGTAGTCCTTGGGTTTTCGCTACAGAGCTGAGCTGTGCGCTGCGAGTGAATTCGTAATCCGCACGTATCTTTTCGCTCTTGTCCGCTGCACCCTGCCCCGGATATACGAGGGACATGGCAAGAACCAGCATGACCCCCAAAGTACGCTTCATACTTTTGCCTGCGAGTAGTTCGTAACGAGCCCACCAACAGTCCCAAGGCTCAGACCGAAGAGGCCAAGTTGAATAAGGTCTTTGGTGCCAAGAAACTGAATATCAATTTCGCCGATTGACGAAGACAGCGCAGAAGCTATCAAGGGCGCACCTGAGTCAAAGAGTGCATAGAGCATGAGCACCGCAGTGCCAGCGCCCAAGAGTCCTAAAATTGCGCCCTCAATGACGTTGGGGCCATGGCTAAGTATCGCGGGTGCTCCCATGAGTCGCAATACCCGAAGCTCTGCTGCCCTTGAGTCAGCGGACAACCTCATTGTCGCAACTACCGTGAAAATCCCGATTAGACTCGCGATGGCGACAAGCCAGAGTCCGGCTCGCTGGACTTGTCCGACTAGTGCAGTAAAATTGTCGACCCAGTTGCCCAAGAATTCGACCTCTTCAACTCCCGGCGTGGCTTCGAGACGCTCAATGACCGGGCCTGCCGATACCAAGTCACGCACTCCTTGCACGAGATTGACTTCGATTGATGCGGGCAAAAAGCTCGTTTCAATACCATCGAGCAACTCGTCGTGCTTACCTAGAGAGTCTCGCAAGTACTCCATCGCCTCTTCTGGCGCTACGTAGTGCAGACTTTCAACCGCTGGCAATGCCAAGAGAGCCTGGGACAAGTTCTCAGTGTGAACTTCGCTGGTTCCCTCGTCGAGATAGACGATCATCTGAACGCCAGAACCCCATTCTTCACTCAACGCTTTTACATTGCGTTCAGCCATGTAGGCAACGCCAACCAGGACCAAGGCGACCGTCATCACTCCGACTGTAAGAGTCGCAATGAGTGGACGGCGGCGCAAGCTGGCCAGCGCGCGCAGAAAAGCGTAGCCAAAGGTTCGGACAAAGGTCACGAAGTCGACCCTTTCACTGGTGGGTCGATACGTTCACCGGTTGCCACATCGACAAGTTCTGTCGGCAACTCCATGGGATCATCGGGGATAGGCTCCAAACCCTGATGTTGAGCGGAACGCAAACGAAGGCGCCTGGGTGCTTCCAGACGGCGGCGAGCTAGTATTCGATAACGAGTTTTCATTCTTGCCCTATGGCTGTGCTTACGGGGAAAGGCACGACATTGGAGTAGTCTTCGGACACTGCTGGCTTCTCTAGTTTCTCTGGCTTCTTGCGCGGACGACCACTGCCAAAGAGTGCAGCCATGTCTCCGGGAATTAGCTGTCCCTCACTGAGTGCGAGGTGGCGCCAACCCGGCTGTTGCGCCTGCGAAAGCAAGCGCGAATCATTGGTTGCGATGACGATCGCTGTGCCGTCACAGCGCAAATCGTCGATAATTCCGATGAGCTGCAAAACTCTCTCAGCGTCCAAGTCGTTGGATGGTTCATCGGCAACAAAAATCTCTGCACTTCGGACAAGCCCACGGGCCAAGCACACTCGACGCCGCTGTCCAGTAGATAAGTCTCGAACCGGACGGTCAAAGTAGTCACCCATATCAACGGCGATAAGGGCATCGATGGACCGTTTTTTTGCGCTACGTCTTGGCTCGCCACAAACTTCCAGAGCCAGGCGAACATTGGCTAGTGCCGACATTTCCTTAATGAGTTCTATTTCCTGGGGCACAAAGGCGAGTTTCCGGCGCAAAAGGGCGGTGGAGGTGGCTCGCATCTTTGCGACTTCGTGGCCAAACACCTTCACTTCTCCATGGTTGGCGGCCAAGAAACCGCCAATGAGACTCAGAAGAGACGTCTTGCCAATTCCAGATGGACCAGAGATCAATACGACCTGAGAAGGGTCAACACGCAAAAACGCGCCATCTAGTATCGTTGCCCCACCTCGCTGCAAACTCACCTGTGCCAACTCAATCATGGTTCTAGTCGTAGCTGGGCTTTGCCGATTGGGCAAAAAAACGGCATTATTCGAGCATAAGAGAGAGAAATCAGCGCAATTGGTAGGCCAAGTCCCGATAGTTCCTCCAAAAAGGATCGTTCGCTCGCCCAAGAGTTGTAAGCTGCTAACCATGCCCTGGCACAGTTCTCTTGCAATTGCCTCAGCCAGCATTGCTCTGCTTCTCGGCACACTTGGCTGTTCGGAAAACTCGCCCAAAAACGATGCGCTGGTGAAGCCAGCTGAGGATGCAAGCACTGCCCCACTTGGACCCAGCCAAGTCGATTTACTTAAGATTCGTGTACTTGAGCTAGAAGCAAAGATTGCCAAACTCGAGGAAGTACAGACAATCGATGTCGCTCGGGTCGCCGCAGAACTCATCAATAATCCCAGCCCGTATCTCGTTGGCCCACCAGGATCGCAAGGTCAACGTGGCTTCGAAGGGCCTGCTGGACCGGCCGGACCCGAGGGCGACCTTGGACCACTCGGGCCTAGCGGCGCACTTGGTCCTGCCGGTGCTCGTGGTGAAAAAGGCGGAGCAGGACCAGCAGGCCCACAAGGAATTCAGGGACTTCAAGGCCCACAGGGCTTGCAAGGAACCCAGGGAACCCAAGGTCCCAAAGGTCCACTTGGCCCCGAAGCACTGCTCTCCAACAAAAGTGACTACCACCGCTTCGAACTTCGCATTCAGGTTGGCGCAGGTCTGATAGGCTCAGCGGTTGCGCAATGCCGGCAATCCACCGACCTAATTCTCAGTGGCGGATGCACAGTCTCCCCTATTTGGCAGGCTGGGCTGATCATTTCGGCACCTTTTGCGGTTGCGGACCCCCGTCACCAAGGTGGTTGGCGCTGTGATTACCGTAATCTTAGCGCCGAAAGTGAGATTGAAGTGGTTGCAGAAGTCTACTGCCTGCCAAAGAAATAAACGTCCCTTTTGGGCAAACCCTTAGCTCAAGTGTACATAGCTCTATTCATGAGACCTACACTAGACTATAAGACGTGAACCATGTCCGGTGGTGAAGACGAAACCAAGCCCTTCCTGGGGCGGTATCAGCTACAGAAGAAGATCGCCGTTGGCGGGATGGCCGAACTGTATCTGGCACAAGTATCCGGAGCCGGCGGCTTTCAAAAGCAAGTCGTCGTCAAACGCATCTTGCCGCAGCTGGCGGAGAGCGAGGAACTCTTTCGCATGTTCCTCGACGAGGCGCGAATCGCAGCGACTTTAGATCATCCCAATGTCATTCAGGTCTATGATTCCTGTGAAGAAAATGGCGAGTACTTCATGGCCATGGAGTATCTTGACGGGACGGACCTAAGAACTTTACGTAAGGTCTTAGCGGACAGAGAATTGGCGATTCCGTGGGAACACGCAATCTATGTCATCTCCAACATTGCTGCTGGCCTGCATTATGCTCATGAGAAATGCGACTTTGACGGGGAGCCACTTGGCATTGTTCACCGAGATGTAACCCCTCACAATATCTTTCTGACTCGAGACGGCACCGTCAAACTAGTTGATTTTGGTATCGCCAAAGCGCAAGGACGCATGACCGAGACCGCGCTTGGTACCCTCAAGGGTAAACTGGCGTACATGTCACCTGAACAGTGCCGTGGCGAGGATATTGACCGCCGCAGTGACATTTACTCCCTAGGAATAATTCTTTACGAGATCACGACCGGACGCCGCCTGTACAAGAGCACCACCGAATACGAGCTAATCAACGAAATCGTAGATGGCACGATACCTCCGCCGTCTACGCTCATGGAGTATCCGAAGCTACTAGAAAAAATCGTACTCCGCTGTCTCTGCAAATCGCCAGAAGACCGGTACCCAACAGCACAGAGTCTGCAGGCTGATCTAGAAGCATTTGCACAAGAGCATCGGCTCATGCTCTCGACCTTGAGTTTCGCCTCCTTTATCAAACCACTGCTCGAGGAAGCGGCTGCGGTTGCCGAAGAGCGCTGGAAGCATCGTCAGGACGTTAGCCCGCTGGGGCTCAGCAGCAAAGGAGCACAGGGGTCCAGCGGACAATTTCGCAAACCACAAGCGCCTGGAAGAAGTCCCAGCGTTCTGGCAGAGAGTACGCACTCAGAAGAAGACGCGATTCCCTCGCCGGTAGAACCGAGAAGTGAACTCTCGGACTTGCTGAAGAACGACGAATTTCACAACGATGAACTCACAGCTCGAGTCCCAACCGACATGCTCGCCAAGTTGCGCGATGAAGAACGCGAAACTGCCGAGAAGGAACGGCAAGAGCAGTCCAAGGGGGTTGTCCGGGCGGTATCGACAGCACAGAACATTTCGGTGAACGTCGTACAGAGAGATTCACAAAGCTTCGACAGTGTCGAGGTAGAACCAGAGATCGACGGTGAGATTCTCAGCAGTGAAATGTTCGAGGAAGTAGCGAAGTCAGATCCAGCGGATATCCGAGCTCTTAAGCTGGCCAAAGCAACCCGAGCTGCGAGCGCGACTCCACTGGGGAAAGCCCGGACACTGTCCGCAATTCCAGAAGAAATTCAAGGAGGGCGTAGCGGCACGGTCTTGGTCGCTCCTCTCGAAGCCCACCCCAGTACCGAAGATTTTCACATTACCAAGCCGGGCAGCAAGCTGTGGCTCGTTGGCGTGGTCGCGGTAGGTGCAGCAGCCCTTGTCTTTGTTCTATCGACCGGCTCCAAAAAAGAAGAACCTTCTTCGCAGACAGTTGCCCCAGCAGCCGTGGACCACAGCCCTCGAATCCTTCGAGTGACAAGCTCTAGCAAAGCTGAGGTCTGGCTTCTTCTAGGTCGGACACCAGTCCAATATCAGCGCGCCGCAGGGGAGATTGGTTCTCCTCGTCTTCGCGTCGAATATGATGGATACGATACCGAAGAAGTGACTCTGGGCGCCGATGCGTGGAGCCGGGATGCAGATGGTCAAACCTACATCGATGCCACACTGAACTTGCACGCCACCGGGACTGACGCCCCGGAACTGGACGCCGGAGTGCCCACAGAGACGACAGACATCGCCGCTAAGTCGATCGTTGCCAGCTCCGGTGATTCGCCGGGAATCCTGAGAGTGCAGAGCGATCCGCCTGCTGCCAAGACCTGGCTTTTTCTCGGCACAACCGATCCAGAGCTAACCCTGCGCAACATCGCGTCCGGGACTGATGTGCACCTGCGACTAGAAGTATCCGGGGCGCCACCAGTATTTAGAAGCGTGCTTTCATCCGAGTTTGATGCCAGTGGCAAGGCAAGTGTATCGATCTCGATAGCCAAGCCCAAGGAAGATGGCGCTGGTTCTTCGACACGTTCCGGCAGGAAGCGATCAAGATCGGAACGCAACAACTCAACGAGCCCGGACGACGTGGAAAACCCTGAAAAAAAAGAGGCTTCGGATAAAGGAAGCCCTGGCGCACCGGGGAAGTCTCGCAGAGCTCGAAAGCCAAAGGCACGCACCTTGCCCTCTCCGACGCCCAACTGGGCTAGATAGCCGGCCTTAGGGCGCGGGTAAAATAAAAGACGACATTCTCTTATTTCTCCCCACGCAATTACTGTCCGGCGAGAATTGTGAAATCTCCCGAGGAGATATTCGCCACAACTACATCGAGTTTTCCGTCTTTATTGAGGTCGGCGGTTGCTAGGGCAAAGGCGCTACTACCGGTCACAGTGAAGGTGGGAGTAGAGAGGCCCCGTTGCCATCTCCCGCGCTAGCACCAAAACCAGTATTCTGATCCGTAATGAGAAGATCTCTGTTGCCGTCTCCATTCACATCTACCAGGATTTTCCCGCCGGTAGCCCCGAGATTGGATATGACAGTAGTGGGCGCGGCAATAGCGCCGGTTCCATCCCCCAGAAAAACGTTGATTGTGTTGGCGATGAAGTCGTGGGTTATCACGTCACTATTGCCATCGTTGTTCACGTCACCAATGACGGAATTGCCGTTGAACTCGTCCGCTACGGCGTACAGGGTTTTCTCTTCTAAAGCACCCATTGTGCTTTGCGTGAATGTCTTAAGGCTATAGGGAGCGTTGAAGGCGAAGGCGTCTGCCACAACATCGAGACTTTCATTGTTGTCTAGAAAGCCGATACTCAGAGCTTGCACCCCCGAATAGGCGAGAGTGCCTTCGGTGAAGCTACCGTCCCCTGCGCCAAGGAGCCTCACAATGCCAGTATCATACTCAATGCCAACGATGTCCAGATTACCATCACCGTTGAGGTCGGCTACGTAGGACTCATGTAGCGTGGTCTGCAAAGTGTTGTCCGCGGTAAAGGTGCCATCGCAGTTACCAAAGAGAACTTCTCCTCGATTGAATAGATCAAGCGCACCATCATTGTTGAAGTCGCCAGTAGACAGCTTCCCGCCACCGCGAGTAAGAGATGCATTGGAAGCGAAAGCAAACCCCATGTTACCTCCACCTAGCCACACCTCTACATGCCCGCCTTCACCTGCCATGCTTCCGCTCTGATCGGTGATGGCAATATCCAGATTTCCGTCATCATTAAAGTCGGCCACCACCACACCAGTGGGAGAGCCACCTCGATTGAGTGAGTATGTCTCGACCACAGAAAAGCTACCATCACCGGTAGCAAGAATCGTGTTAGCGTCACTGTCGTTTGTGTCTCGGCCGCCAAGCAAGTACGTCCGAGCGCCATCCCCATCGTCATCCAAGTCACTGCCAAAAGGATACGCCGGGATACCGTCACCGTCTACGTCCGGACGCAGAGTGCATGGTAGAGCAATACAACTGGTGCCATCGTACTCAAACCCTGTCGAACAAGTGCAGGAGTAGCCGTCCGCCGGAGCAGCGGTGTCTACGCATGTTGCCCCGGTGTCGATGCTGTTACATGGATTGCTCTCGCATGCATCAGTGTCCACACAGCTGCCCTCGCCTCGTGAATACCCAGCCGAGCATTCGCACGCGTAGCCACCGGGCGCGCTATCGCTGAGGCTACAAGTCGCTGCGGAGTCATTCGTAGCGCAGGGATTATTTTCGCAAGCAGAAGACACGCTACTCGCATCCAGCCCGGCGTTTGCATCTGCGTCGGCTGGCTTCGCATCAGAGCCGCAAGCGCCAAAGGCCAAAGTGCCAACTAGAATCGGGGCATAGAAAACAAGAAATTTAGGTGTCTTGGAATTGTTCTGCACTGCCACAATTCTATCATCCTCGCAGCCAACCTGCTAAAGCGGCGCGTCTGGATGTACGCCCCAGACCATATCATTGAGAGTTTGCAGCTCCATGTCTTCTGGCTGCAAGGAGCGTTCTCCCCGAATAAAGGGCCCCCAGTCCCCTTTGGGGACATCTGCAACCCAAACCCGG
>JAESTW010000755.1 GCA_016763395.1 Kofleriaceae bacterium | reverse complement strand
TGGGCACTGTGCGGGTTGGTCCGCGCTGCTCTCTCTCGGAGGAGTGGTCGCGATTGCGTTGCCGGCTTGAAGAGCCTTGCCTGCTCGGTGGCCGATCCACCTTCTCGGTTGTACGGACCAAGGTGTCAGTCACCAAAGTGAAAAGCAGGTAGGCAACGAGACCTTGCCTGCGTTTTTTCGTTGCTTCGCATCACTTGGAATTACCCTCGTCCTACAAAGCATAACCCAGTATCGAGCCAATTTGATCGAGCACCTTTCTCTAATATCGCTCTTATCTAGGTAAAATCCGTATGAAAGGTAATACATAAGTGCGATAGAGCCAGACCATTGATAGGCTCGCCCTATGTTCAACAGAAAACTGACGGCTTCTCTGACTTACGTCGCGTTACTTGTAGGATGCGGTGGGGATGACAAGAAGCCGGTCGACGAAGGTATGGTTCCTTTGGTCGAGGACCAAAGTATCGAGTCAGGATGCACCACAGCGCCGCCGGCCACTGGTTCTGTCCGAGCCAAATACCTTAGTTGCGATGAAGAAAAAGTCGCAGGTCTTTTGGCAGCCGGACGTGAGGGCGACATTCTATTGGAGAACAGCAAAGTTCGCTTTGTGATTCGCGGTCCTGGGCCCGGTTTCAGATTGCACGGAACCACTGGCGGTAGCATCGTGGATGCTGCGCTTCACGGTCGCGAAGATCAACTGTTAGAAATACAGCCAATGCTCGACTGGGGCGCGGGGGCTATCGATGAACTGGTGATTACCTCCTCGGGGTTGCCAACGGCGAGCGAGCCCGGGGTTGCAGAGTTTGTAATCCGGGGCAAGTTGACTACGATACCTTTGCTTTTCAACCTGGTTTCATTGGAAGCACCAGAACTAATCGTAGAGCAGCGATATCGTCTACTCCCGGACGCAACCGCGCTAGAGATTGTGACTCGAAGTTTCAGTATCTCAGACGATAGCCCGGATATCGCTGGACTGCGAGATATCGCATTTATGGGGGGAGAGATTCATGTATTTGTTCCCGGAGCTGGTCTTACCGATGGCATTGCATCAGGAAAGTTCTTTGCATCGGAAGGAAAAGAGACTTCATACGGACTTGTCTACGATAAACACCCAAGCGCTCGACTAAGTGTACTGGACACCGATGGCATTCTGTTCCTGCAGGCTATTGAGCTTACGACCAATGCGCCTCCAGAGCGGAGGTTCTTTGTCGTCGGAGATGGATCGACCAGTTCGGTCACGGACGTGATTTATGGATTGTCAGGCGGAATAAGTACTTTGTCCGGAAGCGCTCCTGCGGGCTATGCAATTGCGATTACTGGCATCGATGGACGTGCGATTACAAGGGCACGAGCCAAGGCGGACGGAACCTTTAGCGCGCAGGTACCTCCTGGAAACTATGAGTTGCAATGTGTACAGCAAGGACGAGTGCCTGGACCGATGGTCAGTGCTCTTGTGCCCGAAGAGGGGATAGAGGGCATTGCAGTGTCACCAGGCGCCGGAGGAGCATTGGAGATCTCGGTAGCAGACGGCAATGGAGCGGCTATGCCTGCTCGAATTATGTTGAGCTCACCAGACGGACTGAAGCAATTCTTTGTCGGTGCCGAAGCGACGGAGATTGCCCTGCCACCAGGGGACTACGACCTTTCCGTAAGCCGAGGAATTGAGTTCGGGCTTTTTCAACAACAAGGACTGGTCATAGAGGACGGCGAGACCATGACACTAAGCGTTGTGCTTGAGCGCGAAGTGGATACGACTGGCTGGATCTCCATGGATAGTCATTTGCACAGCGAGATGTCGACTGATTCGAGTATTCCTTTGGACCAACGCCTGCTCTCCGTTGCAGGGGAAGGCGTCGAGGTCGCGATTTCCACGGACCACGATTTCATTGCCGACTATTCTCCCTACATTGCACGTCTCGGACTTTCAGAGTTTGTAGCAAGCCAAATGGGTGCTGAGGTCTCGTCAACGGTTGTCGGACACATCAATGGCTGGCCTCTAGCTTCGGACAATAGCAAAGCGCAAGCTGGATCGCCAAACTGGGATGGGTCTGCGCCCAACGAAATTGCCAATCTAATACGCGGCGATGTCGCTAGTCGAGTGGTTCAAATCAATCACCCGCGACGGGGCAGCAGCGCTGTGTTTGACCTCATTGACCTCAACTCTACAACGCTGGCGAGTGGCAAGACACTGTCCGATTTGGGAGTATCAGGAGATTTGGGCGACTTCAACTTCGACGTTATCGAGGTTGCCAATGCGGATGCTAGGTCTGGCTTTGAGGACACGTTCGCCGATTGGTTGTCGTTTCTTGGGAAAGGATTTCGAAAGACCGCAACGGGCGCATCGGACAGTCACAAGACGACCGATTACTCTGGCCGCGCTCGGACCTTTGTCTTTGTTGGCGTCGGTCAAGATACGCCAAGTACTGTCAACATGGATGCGTTCAATCAGGCGGTCAAGGACGGCAAAGCAATCGTCTCGCAGGGAGCCTTTGTCACCATTGAGCTGCAAGACCCGTTGGATTCGGTATTCTACGGTCCAGGCGAGTTGGTATCGCTACAGAACGCTACTGAGGTTGCAGTACGCATTCGGGTTCAGGCGGCTTCGTGGCTTCCCCTGAAAAGCTTCCAGGTCTACGAGAATGATCAGGTTGTGTTTGAGCAGATCTTGGATGAGTCCGAGACCCAATCGTTACGCTACGACCAAGTCATCACCTTGCCGCTATCGACGATGAATGACTCCTTTTTTCTTGTCCGTGTAGCCGCGGCATCAAACGCTGGTCCGGTACTTCCCGATCCGGGGCCGTCTTTCACCAACCCGGTATTTGTTGACCGAGACGGAGATAACACCTTTGCTCCCTAAGGGCGCGGGGAAAAATAAAAGGCGACATTCTTTTATTTCTCCCACGCCCTAACCCAGGTAGTGCGCACAAAAAAACGCTGCCAACTAACATCGTTGACGGCACCGGGTAGAATCGCCCCGAAGACTTTACAAAATTCTATCGGATGCCCGCGCCCTGGTTACGCGCTGCATCAGCTGCTTTGCTCATGAGGTAGGCTTTAACGTCTGCAAGCTGGCCAGCGCCAATCTTGCCGCCCAGTCGCTGGTAGCGGTCGTGTGTGCCAGAGGCGAAGAATCGGCTCCCCTGTGAGCCGGTGTATCTTGAGACGTTTCAATCGTCGGTGTTAGACTGGCGTATGTCTGAATCTACAAATTCCAAGGTGGTGGAACATTTTGCGGCGTTCAAGGAATGGGTTTCAACGATCCGCGAGGACATTGAAACGTTGGAAGATATTGTCGGTTCTGACAAAGTGGCGCGGGACGCCAGAATCTATTTGGCAGCATCACTCAACTACCTTGTAACTCGAATTGACCTAGTTCCCGATTGGGAAGAAAGCGTGGGCGTACTCGATGACGTCATTGTTCTGCGCATCATGATCGAGCTAGCCAGCCAGCACGGCCTGGATGAAGGCTTGGAAGACTCGGGCAACATCGTCGCTGTTGGACGCCTGCTCAATGAAAGCAAGAGAATAGAACAATTCTTAGGTAGCGAACTCAACGCCGCCCTGCGCAAATACTGCGTAAAGCTCACAGATGAAGTTGTCCGCGGACGAAGTTGTTCTACAATCGTCGACAACGCCGACCAACGCAAAAAGCTCTTCGTAGAAATCGAACAAGATCTGCGCCGGATGCCTGCCGCACCATTCACCGATCCCGAAGCCCTGGCCGTGACATTCAAGAGTCACTTGGCCTACAAACTCAAGTAAACTAGTCCCAAGTAAAAGGAGACTACTTTCCTTCGAGCCAGGCGGCAATTTCCGCCAGCTCGTCCTGGGCATCGTCGGACACTTTGCTCAAGCCTAGGTGGGACTGTTTTGCCAGGTCGCGAGCGTGCTCTTTGGCACCTGAGTCCCAATGAGCCTGGGCCAGCTGAAAGCGGACAATTTCAAGAGGTGCTAGCTCCTTTTCTGCTTCGTAGATAGTCATCGCCTTGGTAAAATGCTCAATGGCCTTTCCCGCTTGGCCCATGCCTTTTGCACTCCGCCCAAGTCCTTCGAGAGCGAGGGCTACAGTGCTGTGCGTCCTGCCAAAGGATTTTCCCCAGATTTGGAGCGTTTTCGCAAAGTGTGGATACGCTGCGTCGTACTTGTTTTCTTGCAAGTACGCATTGGCAATGCCAATTTCTGCGTATCCCATATACGCGTGATCTGGGCCAATTGACGGCAACCAACGGGCTTGAGCTTGGGTGTATTGCTCCACGGCGAGCTTGTACTTTTTCTGTTTGAGGTAGAGGTCTCCAAGATTGTTAAGAGTAATTCCGATGCCTGAATTATCGGGCTTTTCTTGGTCTTCTTGAATCTTGAGTGCACGTTTTTGCAGGGTCAGTGACGTTTTAAAATCACCGAGTTCTGAAGTCGCGTTACCCAAATTGTTAAGTGCCATCACCGTATCCCCACTGCTAAGGTCGATGGTCTCAGCGATGTCTAGAGAGCGGGTGTAGTAGCCTTTGGCGCCTTCAAAGTCCCCTTCTTCCATATAGCTGTTGCCCAAATTGTTGAGCGCAGTAGCGACGAAGGGATGTTTTTCACCGAGCGAACGCTGGCGTATGGAGAGAACCTTTTCGTGATGTTTTCGGGCTTCGAGGAAATCTCCAGTGTCATTGAGAACATTACCGAGGTTGTTGTGTGCTTTGGCAACCTGTAGACTGTCCGCTCCATAGACTTTTTCCCAGATTTCGATTGCCTGCTCGATACGCTCTTTGGCCTCCTTGTATTTCCCCTTGCGCCGCAAGATGGCGCCAAAATTGTTCATTAGATCGCCACGTCTAGCGTCACTGCCCGAACGCAGAACTACTGCTTCAACGATATGTCCGAGCTTCAAGACCTCTTCTGTTGTTTGCCCTTTGGAGTAGCCCTCGACCCACAAAATCTCTAGCCAAACCAGTGCGGCCAAATTGTCGTTATGAGACTCTGCGGCCAGCAGCGTTGCTTTGTAGAGGTTTTCTTCTGCCTTCTCGGGCATACGAAGGCGGCGTTGGTTGACTCCCAATAGCCACAGAGCTTCTGCCTGCACCGCAGGGTAATTGATACTTCCGATGGTCTCTACAATCTCGGACGTGCGTTTGAGCGCTCCCTTTAGATCACCCGCCTTTGTAAGCGCTTCAGCTTCGTCAATTGCGCGCCGAGCGGTTTGAACTTTGGCCAAGACTTCCGCGTCTTCTGGCTGAGGAACCGAGGCGCTTAGAGTCCGCAAGTCGGCACATGCGTCGATACTGGGCAAACTGGCAACCGCTGATACTGCGCGATCGACGACACTTGGCTCGTCGGTGTGAGAAAGTAGCGAAGTCAATGCCGACATCTTACCGAGTTTTCGTTGTAGGCAAACTGTCCGAAGATCGAGAAGCTTCTGACTTTGATCGCCCCGAACACTGGTTGCCTCACAAGAGGATTTGTACATATCAAGCCATTTGTCCGAGTACAGGCCGAGTCGCTGTTTCACAAGCGTATACGTCTCTGAAGCATGGGAACTGCCTGTTGAGGAAAAGGCTAGCTCCATAGCCACCCCAACTTGCGAATCCCAAACTCCATTGAGTTGCTCTGGCCCGTCTTGGCATAAGGTGTTCCGTTCCACACTCGCGCCACTTCCAAACCAAAAGGCCGCACCTGCCACCACCGTTGCGAAACCAGCCACACGCAATACCCGGTTCCGAAGAATTACCGGATCCTTGGCCAAATCGCCGAGAAGCTCTTCCATGGAGTCGTATCGCTCATCCGGATCGAGGGATAGCCCCTGTAGCAAAATTGTCCGAATCCAGCGAGGGACCTTGGGCGTACTGGGAGTTGCTGCCATCTGTCCGGCAAGTATGTTTTCTTTTAGTTCTTTATGCGAGTCGCCAGTGTAGGGACGTACCCCATAGAGCGCGGAGTAGAGCGACGCGCAAAAGCTGTACTGGTCGGAGCGAGCATCGGTATCTTCTCCTTTGTGCTGCTCCGGAGACATATACGCCGGCGTACCCATAACCAGCCCGGCCAGGGTCATCGGTGTGTTGAGGTGATTTCTGCTAGCTCCGCCAGTCCTGCTGACCTGGCTGCTGGTGAGCGAATCGCTGCTCGAGAGGTCCTCGTCGCTATCATCATAGGACTCAGTTCCTCGGGCGAGACCAAAATCAATAATTCTCGGGCGGCCTTTGTTGCCCAGGACGATGTTGTCCGGCTTGAAGTCACGGTGAATGAGGCCAGCGCGGTGCGCGGCTCCCAGGCCTTTTCCTGCGGCAAGAAAGACAGCCATGATTTCTTGCCGACTGCGAGTCTCGTCCTTTAGCCACTGCCGGACGTCAACTCCATCCACCAGCTCCATTGAGATAAAAACATCGTGTCCGATGGTTCCCACGTCAAAAACCGATATGACGTTGGGGTGGGAGAGCTGCGCGAGAGCTTGTGCTTCTCGGAGGAGACGTTTTTGCGCAGCCCTCTTTCGATGTCCTCGGACACGTACTAGTTTGACTGCGATCTGTCTGTCGAGTTCGGGATCGTAGGCCTTGTAGACCACACCCATCCCGCCTTTTCCCAGCACATCAAGGACGACATAGCGTCCTAATGAAGCGCCGGGTTCTAGCGGTGCATCTATCGGACGACTCTCAACTAACGCACCGCCATCGACGACAGTCGCCTTGGTCGCCAGCTGATCAGCGTCCAGCTGTTGCGTTTCAAAATCCGCCACATTTTGTATTGTACCAAAAAAGCGTGGGGCATGGAGTATAACCAGCTTGGTTGGCCTCGAAAGCTTTCTATAGGACAGCGGCCCACGGGCGCCCACAGCCCGCCACGTATTGCCTTCGCTCGAATTTTAGTCATAGTGTTAGCGAAGCAACGGACTACCAATTTGCACAAGAGCGCAGTGACTCCTGCTTTGCTGGTGGCCAGCTACATTTTGAGCGCAGCAAATACACAGAGCTCTTTAGTTTTGTCAAAGATGGAAAACGGAGATTGAGACGGTACACGGCGACTACGGAATGTTCTTAGGAAATGTGTTCCATCTTCGAGAAAGTAAAATCCTAAGAATAGCTCTCAAGTTCCGCTACACCATGAACTCGTCGAGTACGCTATAGGCACAGGTGATGTGGGGCGCACAGCCGAACTGTGGGTGTCACCGAGTCAACTGATTGATCGCATGGGACTTCAGCCCGAGGAGTTCGCCCATCGAGTGTGGGCTTTCTCAGTGCGCTTCGACACGAACAAAGCCGGCGAGGCGTATCTCAAGGTCTCGCAACCTAGCTCAAAAACTGCGGGTACCTTGAGCCTCGCAATTGAGGCGTCATTTCAAGCCGGCTCTTGATACCGCCGAGGACAATTCGTCGCTATGTATTGGCATGTTGAGGCCGACAATCGGGCTACAAACCTTGTATCTACGAGATATCGGTATACAAATTTGCTATATCCCTAGGTAGTGAATAAGCCCATGCCAAACGCGTCGATCTCGCAAGATGGACAAGAGCAAGTGGACGAAAAGGAATTGGTGCGCCTGGCCAAAGAGGGCGATCCAGAAGCCTTTCGTCAGCTCTTTGAACGCCACAATCGGCGTGCCTACGCACTCGCTCTCGGTGTGGTCAAAAACCCAGATGATGCCCTCGATGTGGTGCAAGATGCATTTATCAAGGCTCACCGTTATCTTCCCAAGTTTGAGGGAACATCGAGTTTCTACACCTGGCTGTACAGGATTGTCATGAATCTCGGCATCGATCATCTGCGCAAGAAGAAGCGCGCAAAGCAGGTCGATTTCAACGACGCGATCTCACATATAGAAGAGGGCGGCGGTGGCGAGGATTCTCTACTTCCCAAGATTTTGGGCTCTGATCCCGGCAAAGCACTGATTCGCCGCGAGATTCGTGAGCAGATCTCGACTGCCATGGCGCAGCTTAGTGACAACCATCGAGCAGTGCTAACTATGCGTGAACTCGAAGGTATGTCCTACGAGGAAATGGCTGAGACCATGAAATGTTCCAAAGGAACAATTATGTCGAGACTTTTTCACGCTTGAAAGAATATGCAGGAGCAATTACTGTCTCTAATGGCAGACGACAACGAAGCGTCGCCTGTAGTCAGTAATAAAGAGTCGGTAAGTAAGTCATGAGTAAGCAACAAGCAATGAACCCAAGCGACCTGGACATCATGATGTTCCTTGACGGGGAGCTGAGCGGTGATGAAGCCAAGCGGGTCGAAGTCTTTCTCGATAACGATGAGGAAGCGAACACCAAGGCAGCGTGCTTGGGGCAAATGACTGAACTCGTTCGTGGCAGCATGGAGCTGGCGGCGGATGCAGCCGAAGAGAAACTCGCAGGACTTTGGGCGGGAATCGAAAGCGGTATTCAGAGCGAGAAGAACTTGGCGGACGTCTCCGGTGTCTCGTCTGAAGCTTCAGCTGTAGAGGCGGATATCGTTCCGATTGGTTCGGCCGCGATAAAAGCCGAAGAGCGGGCTACCCAAGAACTCGTCGAGAAGGCGAGCTGGTTTGGCGGATGGCAGAGCCACATCATGACCGGCGCAATTGTCGCAGCGGCAGTCGCTGTATTGATGGTTGCAACTCGTTCGGACAAAGTGGAGCAAGCAACGGCCGCCCGGAGAATCACTGCACCGGCAAATCAGCCGATTACGATGCCGGTAGTGCTAAAGCCACAAGCACCAGAGATCGAGAAACTCGAAGTCTACAATGGCTCGGGCACGATAATGATGGTTGGCGGCCCAGACGATTCGTCCGCAGTAATATGGATTACAAACGACACCGACGTAGTGGAGGACCCGATATGATCAACAAACGCATCTCCTTTTCAAAGAACCTAGTTTCCTCTCTAGCTGCATGCGTTGCGCTCTTTGCGTTGGCCGGAAGCGCGAGCGCGGACACAGCGAATTGCAAAGTCGTGGAGATTAAAGCCTCAACTGGCAAGGCCGAGATGGACCCAGCGTTGGCTCCTATTGCCGCAAAACTCAAAAAGCCACCCTTTTCCGCTTGGCAGTCCTTTAAGGTAGTCAAGCAGCACAAGCTGGCAGCGGAGCAAATGAAGCAAGCCTCGCTCGTATTGGCAACCGGCGGAAAACTCGGCCTTCTTTACAAAGACCGAAACGACGCCAAAGGCAAGAAGCCACGGCTTCGGATTGCGATGACTCTCGACGACGCGTCCGGTAAACGGCGCGCGGACATTAGCCTCAAAGTCGACTCAGGTGACTACACCTTGCTCGGACGAGATGCTGCTAAAGATGGTTCGACACACTTGCTCGCGATCAGCTGTTCGGTCAAATAGGCAACGTCCAGTTAGTGGGCCGATGCCGGCTTTGAGATGCCGGCTTTGAGATCGCGGCATTGAGATCGCGGTATTGGGCTACAGATAGGGGGAGCAGCCAGGCGCGTGATTGCGGTCGTGGCCATCTTGTGGGAGATTCGTGCCATCTTGCGATTCTTGTACCCAAGCACTACTCTACTTCCTCTCCTTTGCCTAGCCGCTAGCTGTGGTGGCGCAGCTCAATCGGGGACAACCGCTCCTACTGAGAATGCCGTTCCTGCTGAGTCAGTTGAGCCCGAAGCGAAGTTTCCCGACGAACTCGCTTCCTTCGACTATGTGTGGAGCACGATTGAGCGGACCCATTGGGAGCCAGAGAAAGTTGGTGCCAGTTGGAAGGCTGCCCGGACAGAATTTCGTCCGAAGGTCATCGCGGCCACAACGAAAGCGGAGGCTCGCGCTGTACTGAAAGAACTCATCGCCAGTCTCGGACAGTCTCACTTTGAGATCTCGGGCATCGCCCAGGAAGCATCGACCATGGGTGGCGCTGGCTCTCTTGGGATCGATGTCCGCATGATAGGCGAGCAAGTTGTTGTCTGGCGAGTGCATGCTGGCGGTCCAGCGGCTCTGCAGGGCATCAAAACCGGCATGGTTATCCAAGCTGTCAACGAGAACGTCTGGACAGAAGTTCTGCCCAAGCTTCGCAAAGCAGGATTGGCGCTGGGTGGCTACCGCGAAGGCGCGCAGGTAACGAGTTTCGTTCACGGTGATGTTGGCGCAGAAGCAACACTTAGGCTTCTTGACGGCAAGGGCAAAACTAGCGAGGTGAAGCTACGCTGGGCCAAAGCGCCAGGCACCATCGCATCCTTTGGCGTGATTAAGAACATTCCCGTAGAGTACGATTCGTACGATATTGACAAAACTACAGGCTACATTCGCCTTAGCGTGTTTTTTGACCCAGTGATGGTGAATCGGCGATTCAAAGCGGACATAAAGCGCTTCTCCGGCAAGTCGGGCCTAGTTTTCGATCTGCGGGGCAACCCTGGTGGTTTGGGCGGCATGGCCATGGGCCTGGGCGGACATCTGATGAGCAAAAAAGGCTCCAAGCTTGGTAGCATGATCTCAAAAGACTCCCGTCTTGATTTTGTTCTCAATCCGCAACCAGGTGCGTTCACCGGAAAACTCGCGATTCTGGTGGACGGACAGTGTGTTTCCACCTGCGAAATTATCGCAGCCGGACTAGAAGACATTGGCCGAGCGCAGGTCTTCGGAACACGGACAGCAGGCGCGGCTTTGCCATCGCAAATCGAGAAACTGCCCAATGGCGCGCTATTTCAGTACGCTACGGCTAATTACATTTCCGTTAGCGGCCGAACTCTGGAAAAGGATGGGCTCACTCCTGGAACGATTGTCCCACTAACACGAGAGAGCCTGCTTGCCGGCTCAGACTCACAACTCGCAGCCGCAGTCGCTTGGCTTCACAAAAACTAACTCCGAAATTGAAACGACATGACTATAATGACATCCAAGAAAAACTCTTTGTTCTCCCTGCTCCTCCTTTCCGTAATGGCTTGCGGTGGAGCTTCGACTTCCAACACTGAGCTTTCGGGTTCAAACCCGCAACCAGCAGAAGAAGTTGCTGAGGAAGCGCTTCCCGATGCGGCTGGAATTATCTCTCGCTATATTGAGGTTACCGGTGGCGAAGCAGCGTATGCCGCTATAAAGAACTTCAAGGTGACGGGCATATTTGCGTTGCCAGCACAGAAAATTGAGGGCGCACTGACAATTGTCGGAGCTGACGGCGGGCGTTTGGTCTTCTCGGTTGAGATTCCAGGAATCGGCACGGAGCGTTCTGGCTCGGACGGCACTGTCGTTTGGGCGATGAGCGCCATGACAGGCTCACGCATTCTTGAAGGTACGGAGCGCGAGAGAATATTGCGTGACGCTGACTTGCAAAAAGACCTGAACTGGAAAACCTATTACAAATCGGCAACTACAACCAAGCTTGATGAGGTGGACGGTAAAGCCGCATATGTCGTCGATATGGTCGACAACTACGACGTGGTGGAGACTCGCTATTACGACAAGGAGAGCGGCCTACTTGTCCGAAGCGCTGGCAAGGTACAGAGCCAAATGGGCGAGATGATGACTGATTCGCGTTTTACCGACTACCAGAAATTTGCTGGTGTGCTGATGCCAAAGACCGTTGAGGTGTCGATGATGGGCATGAAGCAGGTTGTCACGATCAAGTCGGTTGAGATGAACATCGAGTTTGGTGGCGATGAGTTTGCATTGCCGGATGACATTAAGGTGCTGCCTCAGAATAAGTAGGTAGCCACGAAGGTGTGCTTTGCCGGAGTACTCTCAGATGAGCGCG
>JAESTW010000754.1 GCA_016763395.1 Kofleriaceae bacterium | reverse complement strand
CTCTACGGGCTTACCAACCCGCTTCTGCTCGACTCCAGCGGCCAAAAGATGGGCAAGACGAGCTCGGGCACACGAGTTTGGCTCGACCCAAATCTGACATCACCCTACGACTTTTACCAATACTTCCTCCGTAGCGATGACTCCGAAATCGATAAGCTATTGCGCCTCTTTTCCTGGCGATCGCTGGACGAGATTGCGGCGATCGTAGCTGAGCACGCAGGTGCCCCGGAATTGCGTATCGGACAAAAAGCGTTGGCCGAAGACCTCACTATGTGGGTCCATGGAGCCGATGCGTTGACCAAAGCGAAAGTTACTAGCCAAGTGGTGTTTGGCGATGGCCTGGACCAATTGTGCGATGCGGACCTGCTCTTGACCGACTTGCCCTTTTCCCAAGTCACCCAAAGCGAACTTGAAGAGGGCGTCTTGCTACTCGACTTGATGCAAGCTGCCGGATTGGTCAAGTCCAAGGGCGAAGCCAGACGCCTCGTGAGCGGCGGCGGGGTTTACATCAACAACATCCGTACCGATGACCCAACGCGCAGTGTGAGCGTCGCAGATCTGTGCACGGAGACAATGATGATTATTCGCTGCGGCAAAAAGAAGTATCACATCGTGCGAATCACTTCGTAAGCTCGTCTCTCCTCTTCGCACCATGCCTCTTCCCCTCGTGTCTCTCCGCTTTCGCGAGGAGAGGCCCACATCCAGAGAATATTGGCGACCAGCACTGCATTGGCCGCTGCCATAGCGAGCAAAGTGTACTCTGGGTAACGCCCGGACAAGACAAAGGCCGCGAGAAAGGCCAGTGCAGTCGGCCAAGCGCGCCAGTCGACCATCGACACGGTGATCATCGAGGCGCAAAAGAAGACAAAGAGATGGTAGACCTGCGCTTGCTCGGCGGGAAGCTCCATCATACATGCGCCCATGTTGAACACGATGGCAAACACCGTCGCCAATAGTACTGTCTTGTACAAGCAGCGATTGATGGTGGTGGAGGTTACCCACTCCTTGCCCACCCAACCAACGCCAAGCCACAGGCCGAGGAAGGAGAAGTGAGATAGCGCTTGCAAGCGGTAACTGGTTTCGGGCATGACGACGTGTATACACAGGAGCGTCACGCACCAACCGAGTCCGACCCAGGTCATTGCTGTGCGGCGGCCACTGCGGCGAAACTCGTGGTCTACATCTCTGCGCAGTTTGGCGCTTTCGACCTCTTTACTTTCGCGCTCCCATAGAGCTCGGACAACACGTTGATAGCGTTCCCCTTCTTGTACTCCAAGTTCTGCCAAGAGACTGGCGGCGGCAGCGGGTTCATCACAGAGAAGTTCGTAGTCAACCATCAAGTCGGTACACTCTTGCAGCCCTCCCCTCGCCTGCTCGCTGTCGGGCAACGAGCGAAGTACCTCTTGGAAGGCGAATTTACAGGGGCCAAAAATGCTGTGCAGGAAGTACCTATCACTTCGGTCTTGCACTTCGCAGCGCAGACGGGCCAGGAGTTCGTGGGCGCGTCGCAAGAGCTGCCGAGTACCTCGGTGTTGCAAATACGCCTTCACTGCCGCCTTTAGTTCCTCCACGCTGGCATAGCGCTTCCTCGCCGACTTGTGCATTGCTCGCTCGCAAATTGATCGCAAGGTCGTCGAGACATCGCCGGGGAATACCGGACAAGATCTGTCGATCTTTTCGTAGGTTTCCGCCTCTGTATCCGCGATATGAGGCGGATGTCCGCAGAGTATCTGATACAGAGTCGCGCCCAGCAAATACACGTCGGTCTGATAGCTAATCCCGAGCGCCTCCGGACGCAACATCTCTGGTGCCATGTAGGCCGGTGTTCCTGAGATGTCAAAGAGGTCGCGCACCAGTGGCAAGACTCGCTCGTGCGACTTTTTCGTACTCACTGCCAGGCCCCAGTCCATAAGATACACCTCACCAAAGTCTCCTATCATTACGTTGGACGGCTTGAGGTCCCGATGGATAATGCCGCGGCTGTGGGCAAAACGAATTGCGTCCGAGACCTTGAGTAGGATTTGCAGATGCCACTCAAGTACATCGTTCACGCCAAAGGCTGCCTCGACTAACCCCGGACTACGCAGATAATCCGACCACTTTCGTCCGACGATTTTCTTAAGCACCAAGGCCGACTGCCCTTCCTCTTCTGTAAACGTGTATATAGGCAATATGTTGGGGTGGTCCAAGAGGCCCAATACGTATGCTTCACGGCGCAATATCTCGCCGGACATCTCCTCCTCGGGCGTATGTGCCATTTTCACGGCGACTTGCCGTGCGATGGACCGCTGCCGCGCCTCCCGGACAATCGCCATGCCTCCGCGGCCCAGCTCTCCATGCATGCGCAAGGTATTTCGCCCCACTGGGCCGATTTCACCAAGCGGATCCTCTCCGGGAGGATTCAGGGTCAGTGTCTCATAGCCCCCCTGCTCGACGGTTGAATCGCTGTAGTCCCAAACCCCTGAATCTATAGTTGTATCCATGCTGTGTAGGCGGGGTATCGAGACGATCCCCTACACAGTTGCGTCCGGATTAAAAATACCAGTAAAGTTCTTAGGTCCGCCCAGTATTTTCAATAGGATACTGAGGCAGAAATATTCACCTCACTCGCTTTGACGACCCTGCAATTGCTCCATATCGGCCAAATACAGCTTCTCGACCTTCTTTCGAGCCCACTCCGTCTTCCGGAGAAACTTCAGGCTGGATTTGACACTCGGATCGTAGGCAAAGCAGCGAATGTTGATATGCGAGGCCAAATCCTCCCAACCTCGGCGCTCAACCAAGTCCTCTACAATCGTCTTAAGAGTGATTCCGTGCAGTGGGTTGTTCGCTTGTTCAGGCATTTCAGGGGGCACTCCGAGTGGCGCCAGCCCCACTCCTTATGGGCATGCACTTCCCAATGCAGCGGGTGCGGGAATCGTTGCAATGCCGGTAGCAATGAAGGACTCGAAGAAACAGCCGTACTGGTATTTTACCGAGTCTAACTGCGCGAATATCGAGTGCGGATCGTAGATGCCGTCGCCCTCATATTGCACAACAATTCCGGTGTAGCGTTCCCCGTTCGCGCTCTCCAAGTTAGAGGAAACTGGATACCCGATAAATCCGTCGAGGGAGTCGAGGGCGAGGTTATTACCATTGGACTTAGGACTACGATGATCAGAACCGGCAACGACACGATTGTCACAATTCCAAAT
>JAESTW010000753.1 GCA_016763395.1 Kofleriaceae bacterium | reverse complement strand
GACTGTATCTTTGTCTCGAAGGTCTTGGTTATGTTCTGAAACTCCGCTTCTAGCTTCAGAGTGCCACTCGAGAGCTGTTCGACGATCGTTGGCACGTCGACTTCATCATAGGTCGCGTAGGGTTGATCTTCGAAAAAGTAAATCTCACACTCGGGATTGCGTTTCTTGAGACCTAGCGCCTGCTCACGACCGTAGCTCGCCAGGTACACATGGTCCATATGGCTGCCGAGCCCCAGCGGGAAGTAAATTCTAGAAGGAGAGATAGCCCGGACAACTTGCTTCAGCCCGCGGTGAATACTGTCTCTTTCTCCGAGAGTGCGAAGCAGAGGATCGTCCGCGAATACGAATCCTATCCGGGTAGGATAATTGTCGACGGCTCTGCGATAGAAATTCGCTACTTCGGCTTCCCAGAGGCCGAGTCCTAGTCCGGTGGCGGACAGAATTCGGTTGGACAGATCCTCTTCGGCCTGACGTATCTTGGTTACACTGGCGAGTGGGCTCGGACGAAACCCTTTTCCCAACCAGCCGGAGATGGTGAATACGTTGCAGATAACGTGAGATTCGTTGTCCCGCCGTGCTGCGATTGTACCGCCGATGGAGAGTGCAGCATCGTCTTGATGCGGGGAGACAACTAGTGCCTGTGATTTGGCAGAGCTGGTTTCGCTTGTTTCGACGAGTAACCCGCTTTGACGTAGGGATGGCGATATATGCGTTTCTGCACCCGTGACCAGTGCAGAGAGAGCTTTCGAATCGTCTTGTCCGAGATTCGGGAGAGGGTGGTCCCAATAGTAGAGGGAGCCTCCTCGAAGCGCCAAACCTGGCAATGGCTGTACACCGGCTTGTACCTGGTCGCCAAAACGATTGGCAAGCTCGCTTTCGATGCGCTCTGAAGTGTGTCCGAGAATTGGATACTGTTGTGCCAGGGCGCGCCAGTAGGAGGCTCGGTGTATCCGCTTTCTGGCTCGGTCGAGAACTCCCCGGAGTCGCTGGCGTTGTGCGGGGAATTGACCTGCGAGTCTCTTAGGGGCCTGTTGCAAAACAAACAAGCCATTTCTGAAACTCAATTTAGGGGACTCTTGGCACTCACTTGGGATACTAGTTTGTCCGCAATTGGTTTTGGACGAATTTTCCCTTTGCTGGCCCGAAGTAGATAGCGATCAACGGCGCCATCGCGAATCAGTGAACGAACGAGGGACTTGTGCCCCTGAGTGAGAGCACGGTTCATGAGAAGAAGTCCGACGTCCTTTGGTTGGTCTTGCGGCACAAAGACTTTACCCGCAGCCATTCCAGCGACGATTTTCGCGTACAACTCAGCACCAACACGTTCGTTCTTCTTGATCAGGGTAAATTCGTTGTCACCGGGAGAGATGTTGGGACGTTCTTGTACGAGGATTTCTCCACCATCGATGGCTTTGCGAACGAGGTGTACGGTGACGCCGATGTTTTCGAAATCCTCGTTCAATATGGGAAAATGAGTGCAGTTTTGTCCGCGATAGTGCGGAGAGAGTCCAGTGTGGATATTGATACACTCGAGTTTGGCGACTTCGGTTACGTAAGAGGGAATTAGGCCTGTGCCAAAGACGAGAATGAGATCGGGTGGATCTTTCTCTAGTTCTTTCTGTGCGGCCTTCCAGTCGCGATCGAAAATCTCTACAGTTTTTGTTGGTTTTTCGATGTTGCGCCACCGATGTCCGAACACTGTGTCTCTCGCGGACAGCTCTAACTCCTTCGAACCTGAGACTTCTTCGTATATTCGCTCGCGGTAGTGCTTTTTCAACATAGCCGCTCTGTCACGAAGGTCGGCAAGTTTCGACTGAGCCACGTTGGGCGCAGGCGGCCCGTCCCAACTTTCGTAGATGACTTTTTGCAGCGGCAGAACGTCCTGCAGACGGTTGATGAGGTATGTCGCGGAGGGTTGTTCGCGGGTTAGCAGCACAACTGAGAGCATATTGTAAGCCTAGCAGATTCGAGCTAGATAGACCTCTGGTGTGGAACCCTCAGAAATGAGCGGGCTCGCCGCGTAAAGTAAACGCTTGCGAAGCCAGCGTTAGGGAGGTTGAACTCGTTTAACAACAGCTTCCTAAGGTAAGCTTTGTCATGCCTTGCGTTTCAGGTTTTGTATACTCGGTTTTTGTATCCACAGTGCTGCTCTCTTTGCCCTTACTAGTCGCCTGCTCGGGTGCTGACAGTGACGTAGATACTTCCATTGACGGCGGTACTCCTGACGCTGCCGTGACTCAGGTTGACAGTGGTAGTGGCTTGCCTGCGACTTGCACTGGAGAGTGCACGCAGATGTCTCTTGAGGTTCAGTTTGGTTCAATCACGAGAACGTTTGACCGAGCGTTTTTCGGTTTGGTGTCTCCGGCGCAATCCGATAGTGGAAATTGGGAATACTACATTGAAAGTGGTTCGGGCGATGACGATGCTTGTCCGAGTAAGTCATCGCCAACTCCACGGTTTCTTCTTATTACTTCCGGTATTGCGCCAGGCACAAGTGCAGGTGAAGTGGTCACACCCGTGGCGGCTACCGTGGTTGACTTTGAAGGTGACTTGCTACAGGGCTCACCACTTTCGCGATCTGAAACTCGCTCCTTGAAGTGGATAGCGGCCGACGGATGTATTCCCTGTGCTGAGGGCACAGAGCCAGACAGGGCGACTCGCATGATTGCCGTGGACATTGATGCGAGTTTTGCTGAGGGCACTGTTTCTGGTCACGTCTACGCAATCCACTGCGACAGTCTCGACGTTCTCTAAGGGCTGTTCGGACAAGACTACTCGGTTAAGGGAGCAGTCATGGCGTGCAGCCAAACTTTGCGCATCGCCGGCTGACCGTTCGGCGCTCGTGGTTGACAGGGGTCGGCTCCCATACTTTGATGCTCGCTACAATCGCTGCGGGGCGGAAGTGCGGTGCTAAAAAGGCGCGCACTCTTGTCGTAAGGCGGATCGTTACTATCCGCATCAATAAACTCCTCGGGCGTCCCCATGCCCCACGATTCAAAGATCTCGGGGCTAAAGACAAAGGAAAACTCCAACCTGTGAACTACGGCAAATTGCCTGTTTCCCGGAGTAGCTCGCGTAGAAGCGTCTCCATCGCCAATTCCATCTCCGTCGGTATCTTTGCCTTGGCTTGCAACTGGGCCGGCGGTGGATTCGAGGCAATACGCATCTTCGGGCGGTGTATCGCATTCGACGTCCGAGGCGGTGCAGCAGATACCGAAGGCGCACTCGCTATGTGTCGTACAAGCTTGGTACGTCGCTGGATCTACCAGCGCGCGAATTGCGCCATCACTGGCTTTGGAGAAATACAGCACACGTTGCACTAGATGGTCTCTAGCGATGAAACCAGCCATGCCGCCTCCTTGAGAGAAGCCGGACAGAGCCATTTTGGTCCAATCAGGACCGCCGTTGGGCAGAAGGAAATCCCCCCACCCTTCCGTTGGACGAGACTCATCGAGAGTGCGAAGTAGTGCCATCAAACGGTTTTCGATGGACTCTGATGCAATCATGTTGAAGTAGGGGCTGATGTCCGACCCGTAGATGACTTGGTGACGAACCAAACCAGGACAATCCGCCGGGCGCGGGCCATCGGGACAACTGCACCTCGAGCCAATACTGGGCTCGTTGGGATAGGCCAAGCTGATGTATCGGTAGCCGGAGCTCATGGCCGCTGAACCAATATTCTCGGTGTTAGTCGGTTGCCCGCCACTTCCACCAAAGTGCACCCATAGTGTGTCTCGAGTCGGTGTAGTGGGAATGAGTACAAGGTGCTTCTTGTCGAGTAGCCCGGCGATGTTTTTATCGGTACAGTCTGCTCGGACGAGAAGCTCGGTTCCACTGCCGCCGCCTACGCTTCGAGAGTCGATACATGGGCCAATACCGACAGCAGTGCCCAGCTTGATGTCTGCGGCCGGACAGTCAACACTGATGTCGACTCCAATGCTGGCAGCGTCCGGGACCTCGGCCGGTTTTTCGTTGTCGCCTCCGCAAGCGAAAATAAGAGTAAAAAGAGCGATAGTGTATGTCGATAGTACGCGCATGTTCTATTCCTTATCGAGGTAGGTGTCTGCAGCTTCCGCTGATACAGTAATCTTCGGTGCTCCCGTTGTAGTCGTTGCAGTTCATTGAGTCACAAGGATCGGTGGAGATTGGAACATTGATACAGCTGTTGATGTGGCACGTATCCTCAGTGTCCGGGTCACCGTCGTCACACTGTGCGTCACTACCGCAAAGTACCGTGACATTGACGGCATCAAGCTCTTCCTGGCTAACAGCAATGTGTTTGCAAGTTTTCTCCAACTGAAAGGGAGCTGGGGCAGGGGAACAGACGTCCAGAGTTGCGTCTAGGCCGTCGTCGCAATCAGAATTGTCGTTGCATAGGAATAGTCCTATCTCTGCTGGTGTGAGCGAGTAACATCGGTTGTTCGTGCAGACATCCGTTGAAGCGTCATCGCCATCGTCACAATCGCCGTCGGTGATACAACAGTCTTCCACTACGACACGGCTGCAGCTGCAATCCGATGTACATACAGGAATCTGGCATACTGGACTGAGTCCGCCTTGGCAATCGGTATCGACGATGCACTCGTCACTTTCAGTACAGGCGCTCACTTCCGATAGGTCAACGCAGTCGTCAAGCAGTGACCATTCGACTCCTCGCAATTCAAGATCGGCAGAGAAGAGGCCGAATAGGCCCTGTACGCCCAACCCCGGACGTAGTCCAGCGGCGAGATCGTAACAGACTCGGCCATTGATGTCCGAGCCTCCGTTTGCCAGCGGCGTCGCCTGAAGGTCCGCATCAATAACAAGGTTGGCGTAGGCCTCTACACTTACGTAGCCACTAACCACGTCGAGTGCGGACAAGGTCAAGTGCGGCTTTAGGTAGACTTTTGCGTGGGCATGTCCATCAAAATTGACGACAGGTGGGCTTACCGTGAAATTCTTTTCTTTTGCGAATATCGAGCGTACACGGTCTCCTTTGTTCCAGACAAAGCCGCTGGTGATCGTGCCGCTGTAATCAAAACCAGCCTTCACTTCAATTTCACCAGATATACCAAAGTCATAGCCGGCGAAGAGGTCAACACCGACGGTAAGTATCGGAAAGACGGGGACGGGAATTCGGGCAAGAGTCAGAAGTTTACTTTCCCCAGATGCACCGATGGCGGCGGACGCAGAAATGATGGCTTCCAGTTCCGCAGTTAGGGTACCAGTTCCTGTGAACTCAACAAAGTCCGGCAAGAGTCCACCCCAACTGATGATCAGATTAATTTCCGGGGTAAATCCGAATGAGCAGCGAGAGATCGCGACATTGATATTCGCACCAGCGATCATGGTATTGGCGATTTCGGCCGAGCAGTCAGCTACGCCGAGAAAGAGAGGTTGTGAACTGGAGCCGACGCCCGAGATAGAGCCGTCCTGCTCCGCTGTATCTGCAGCTTTTTGAAGCGAGAAGTTCGTACGAATTCGGCCTTTGCGGAAGGCGTCTTTCAATCCAATCTTTTCGATTTCAAGAACGACACGGTTGTCATTGTCCCAACGCATCTGCTGAACGCTAACCATGACCGGACGCCTATCGCGACGCCAGCGGACAAGACGGGTTCCAACCTTTAGCTCTTCCCGAAGTCGGCTTGTTGCGCTCAGTTTGAGGCTCAGAGTATTTCCTTCACGTCGGGACTCCAGAATTCCCCACTTCTTTTCCCGTCCGATACGGAGTGTATTGTCGGCAAGTTCCACACAATCTCGTGTCAGATCGCTGTCATCACAGGCGCGCTCTAGCGAATCCTCAAGCACAGCTGGATCTTCCTGCATCGGGTCACTGGATTCGCTGCAGGCAGCGTATGTGAGTGCGAAAGGGACAATTAAGTAGCTGAATTTATTTATATAGTTCATTTGGGATTCACTCTTCGCTAACCACTAGATTGGTGGGGAAAGAGCGAGCAAACAACTTATTTCGCCTTAATTGGCTGTTCACTCCACAGGCTGTTATGAAAGCATTGTGTCGATTGGACCTCTTCAGTTACTGAGCAGCGGACGCGATGGATCGCTCTACGTTCAGTCCGACGGCAACCTGCGAGTCGAGATGGCCACCGGTCGTGGTGCTGAGCTTGTCCGTGTTTCGGACGCGCATCGCGAGGCCAGAAAGAACTTCGTTGAGACTATTGACACTGGAGAGCGATGGGCTAGCTTTTCGTCCGATGGTGCCATTTCGCTATTGGCGATCATCGACAATATCGCGCGGGGAGCACTGCCTCCTCTGCCATATCCGGTTGCTACCGCTTTTATTGAATGTTTGTTGGACGCGATAGATACCGCTCACGAACTCGGAATTCCTTTCGGGACTATCGGACAGGGAAATATTGTGTTTACACGCTTGGGTGAAATGAAGTTCTTGGGCTTGGCAGGGCTGCGAGTTTCCCCACAGGATTACTGCACGCCGGAGGTCGCCCTGGGAGATCCGGCAACCACTGGCTCGGACTTGTATGCCGGTCTGCAAATGGTGCGATATTGCCTGCCGGTTGTCGATTTACCCAAATCTCTCCGACGGATCTATTCGGGCAATCCGCGTCCGGCGGAACGCTATTTTTGGAAGCAAGTTATCCGGATTGACGGCGTGTTAAGTAGTCCCAATCCGCAGCGACGAGATGTTTCTGTCGCGGTTGTCCGCGCCGTTTACCATGGGTTTTGGCGACTCGTTGGGATTCGGCCCGACCACGAAGCTCTCGAGCAGTACGCTCGCACAGCGTATCGGCTATTGCGTCCGGATACTGTGTCGGCGAAATACGACCAACAACTCTCGGTTATGGAACTCTCGGACGGCCGACGAATGGAACTCGCCAAACGACCAGTGCAGGCGCGGTTACTAGCAATCCTGGTCGATGCGCATCTCGATATGGAGTGCGATGGCCTGCGATCAGCAGAACTTATTGAGCGTCTGTGGCCAGGCGAGAGGATTTCACCAGAATCTGCCCGAAATCGCCTCTACGTTGGGATCTCTAAACTTCGAAAACAAGGGCTGGGGACACTTCTCGAGCAAGATACGGAGGGCCGATACCGCTTTGTCCGAGGGTTTGTGATCACAAAAACTCGTGAGCAAGAGTAGTGCAAAATCGTGAAGAAGATGGTCTGCCTCTTTGAGGCAGGTAGCAATACTTGCTACATCGTTAGAGCTATTCGTTTGAAGTGAAGTCGGTTTCGGACACACCATTTAGTATCCACGGAAGGTTGAACTTCTTAAGATCGAGCGGCGGCCCAAATTGTCACCAGCAATTACGTACAGTGCTGCAACGTAGTACAGCTGCTGCCAGTGCCTCAAGTGGGACCTTAAGTAGGGCATGAAACTCAACAAAAACTCAGTTTCCGAGCTATGAGTAGTGTTCATGGTTCTCGGGAAATCGGTGTTTGGGGGCGACACCTGTGGAGATAGCCCCCAGGTTGATTGTCCGCGCCAATAACCTCGGACCTGCTCAATGTTGCCTTCGCTATCGAATACCTAGGCGCTTAGATTGGACTGTTCTCTGTTCCTAGAGACTCTAGACTGATGCAAAGTCCCTTGCCGACCGCTTGACGATGGAAGCTCTCTCGACTGGCACCGACTGTGCAAACTCTAGTCTAGTGTCTCGTACCCTGTCTGCTCTACCGCTCATACTCGCACTTGTCGTTTGTGCTTTTGCCTCCCCAGCACTTGGTCAGCGAGGAGGTCAAACGCACAAGACTACCACTGCGCAAAAACGTGGTTCGGCCTTCAAGCAGGTTAAGCGAGGGGCGCAGACTCGTACAAGCCGTTCTCCTGTCACACTTCGCCAAAGAACATCAGTCGCCAAGCTCCGAGGCGGGCTCTTGGTCAAGAAGAGCAGTTCTGAAGCCTCACGAAATGCATTTGCCCGGTTTCACAATAGAAATCCACTAGGCATTTGGTCGAGAACACTTAAGCCAGATGTTAAGAGGGCTTTGATCGACTTCAATCGGCCGCATGGAGGCATAGGTAAATCTATGAAGGCTCTCGATCTGAGTGGTATGTCTTTTCAGCAAATCGAGCGACTACTAAAGGCGAAAGGGTTCACAAGAGAGGACGGAAATATCACCAATTTCCAAACCAAGCTCCCTGAACGCAACCTGAGCGGAAAAGTGCTTCGCCAAGTGTTTTTCGCCCATCCTGATGGTGGCATGGTCCGAATCAAACCCGATGGCTATCCCGGCTCACCTCGGCCTCAGCCCCATGTCGTGAAGTCAGTGCGATTCTCGGGGAAGGACACCATGCATGATTTTGCTAAAGAAGCATTCAAGGTCAACAACGCAGGCGTTGCCATTCCCAAAGCTCCCTCAGACTTGCACAATCCACATCCCGCCAGTAGTAAGCTGGCACTGAAATACATTGACGCATGGGCTAACGTGGCCCATACCGACCTGAAGTAGCGTGCAAGAAACCTTTCATCTGCAAGTCGAAGACGGCGAGGCGCTGCTGTCCGGACTCGAAGAAAAACTCGTGTCCGACGATGGCTCGTTTCTACATCCGAGTCATAGAGAGAACGCTTTTGTCGTTTGTGCAGGGCCGGACGCCGCTGCATACATGGAATCTGAGCTGCGCAAGAATGGCGAGAAGCCTCTTAGTGGCGTGGGGTTGTTAGTGCTCTATTCAAACGCGGTAACTGTGTTCCAAAGCGCTTCCAGAGAGGTTATCGAAAAACATCAAACGTTACTTCTACCGCTACTACAGGCCCCAGGAGTTAGCGTTCTTGATGAATACGGCCAAGATCGTACAGGCGAATTTACGCGAAATATGCAGCTGCTTTTTGGTTGAGAACAGCCGTTTGCAGTGCTCATCAATTTGATAGACCACAGTGAGATACTTGTGTTCGTGATGTCAAAGCACGCGGTACCCGGGGCACTCTTGTTGCAACCAGAGCAGGTCGCGTGGCTGCCCGAGCGTGGAACCCGGAACTCACCAACCTAGTTCGAGAAAACGCCCAAACCTAAGAACATCTCGCCATACCCCGAGGGCAATGCAAGTCCAACCAGGTCGGGTTTGTCCAAATTCTGTTACTCGCTTCTCCGTACAGCGAAGTATGTATCTGTCTTGAGGCTTGGTACAAAGTGCACATGAACTCGCAGTTGCAACGAATTATGCAGTATGCAGCCGACTATCGATTGCGTTTGATTCTCGCGACGATTTACTCGGTCCTGAATAAACTTCTCGATATCGCGCCGCCGCTGCTGATTGGGCTGGCGGTCGATACTGTCGTAGATCCGGAAGCTTCACTTCTATCGACCTACGGAGGCATTGAGGGAAGCTCGGCACAGCTTTGGATAATCGCTGGACTTACTTTTATTATCTGGGGGGGGAGTCGATCACTGAGTATCTCTTTAAGATTTACTGGAGAAACCTAGCGCAGACCTTGCAGCACGACATTCGCCTCTCGACCTATGAGCACCTGCAGAGTCTCGACATGCGGTATTTCGAGGATCAAAGCAGCGGAGAGCTTATGAGTGTCTTGAACGACGACGTAAACCAACTCGAGCGCTTCTTCGATGTCGGTGCAAACGAAATCATTCAACTGATTGTTACCATTGTCTCAATTGGAATCTTCTTCTTTGTCGCGGCTCCATCAGTTGCTTGGATGGCGTTTCTACCAATGCCTATTATCATCTGGGGCTCACTGCGCTTCCAGCGTCGAATGGCACCACGTTACTCAGAGGTTCGCCAGCAAGTCGGTATGCTCAACAGCCAACTCGCGAACAACCTGGGCGGCATTGCAACCATTAAGAGTTTTACCGCTGAGGCATTTGAAGCGGAGCGCATTGGACGAGCGAGCGAGAAATACAAGGAGCACAACCGGCGAGCGATTCGGCTATCAGCGGCCTTCGTACCGCTCATTCGTATGGCGATTGTGTGTGGGTTCGTTGCGACACTTGTTTACGGCGGACATCTTACGACTACCGGACAACTTGGTGTCGGTATTTACTCAACGCTAGTTTTTATGACACAGCGTTTGTTGTGGCCACTCACACGGATGGGACAAACCCTCGACCTCTATCAACGCGCCATGGCCTCAAGTGAACGCATCTTCGCACTACTCGAAGAACCTGTACGCTTGTCCGATGGAACTCGAGAACTACCGCGAAGCGCTGTAAAGGGACACCTTAAACTTGAGGGTGTGAGTTTTGCGTACCATCCTGGGATCCAGGTTCTCTCAGATCTCCATATCGACATTGCGCCAGGCCAGGTCACGGCGATCGTTGGCGCGACGGGAGCGGGGAAGAGCACGCTCTTGAAGCTTCTACTGCGCTTTTACGAGGCGAGCGAAGGTCGGATTACGCTCGATGGAATTGCTGTTGAGGACATACGGATGGCCGATTTACGTGATGCCATCGCCTTTGTGAGCCAGGATGTTTTTCTTTTTCATGGCACGGTCTCAGAAAATATCCGATATGCTCGACCGGAGGCAAGCGATGCCGAAGTTGAGGCTGCTGCCCGAGCGGCCGAAGCTCATAGCTTTATTGAGTCACTTGTCGATGGCTACGAAACCACCGTCGGAGAACGCGGCCACAAACTCTCAGGCGGACAGCGGCAGCGTATCTCAATCGCTCGTGCCGTTCTCAAAGATTCGCCAATTCTGATTCTCGACGAGGCGACAAGTTCGGTGGACAATGAGACCGAGGCTGCCATTCAGCAAGCCCTTGATCGCATTGCGAAGGAGCGCACCATGGTGCTAATTGCTCACCGACTTAGTACAGTGCGAAACGCTGATCGTATTTATGTACTGAGTGAGGGCAAGGTGGTCGCCTCGGGGAATCATGAAGAACTCGTTGAGCGCAACGGAATCTACGCTCGGCTGTGGCGTGTGCAGACCGGGGCTCGGTAGGGGCGGGTGCCTCGAAGGGCGAAAGAAAGTTCATCGTCTTCCGCAGAGCAGACGAGGG
>JAESTW010000752.1 GCA_016763395.1 Kofleriaceae bacterium | reverse complement strand
AGGCATTCCACCCGACTCTTGTCCGGGGCGCTTGATTTGGCATCGCCGCAACATCGCGATCCCGGCATCGATCGCTTTGCGAATTTCGTGTGCAATCTGTCCGGATGTACTCTGCTGTATGCGCGCGAATGCAGTGAGCCCTTCGAGTCTAGTTGCGGTTGGAGTTGAGCGAGCTTGCTTCTCGAACGCACCAGACTCCATTTGCATCGGCGCTACCAGGTCTGTCCGCTGTTTGGCGATAATGATTTTCGCGATTCTCTCGATGTGCGCGACAAGTGCCTCTCTGCTGAGTGTCGGGGCAGGGATGGCGTCGTATCGTTCGAGTAAGGGCACGCTAGCGAGCATCATCCAATGGTCAGCTGGGATTTTTCGCATGCCTTCTCGACTTCGGACAAGCTGCGCCGCTGCCTTGAGGCTGGCTTGCAACCACTTTGGGTCTTTGTCAACATCGTAGAGCATGGTGAGCGCGAGCATGGCTTCACCGGGGTAGTAGAGTGAGTGAAACTCTGTATCGAAGCCTATGCCTTCTCGGTACTTCGAGTGAAAACTCCCATCTTCACGCTGCATAAAGAGGATGAAGTTGCCGAGGGCCTGCAGTTCATTGATCGAAACCGTAGAGGGCGCGAGCCTTTGAGTTCCACAAAGAGCTGCCAATACCAAGGCGGCGCCTCCGAGTTTTGCGGTGGGGCCAGGCAGAGACTCTTCGGATGGCTTGGAGATTACGGCCCTAAGCTCGGGACGAATTTTCAGTGATACAACATAGCGTCGTTGCAAATACCCGCTCGCCCGGACAATGCCGGCGAGGAGATCTGCACTGGGACGATACGCGTAGAATTGTTGTAACGCGTAAATTGAACCGGCATGACGCAGTACGTTGTACTTACTTTCTCGCATGTCCGACTGGCGCATGTAGTCGAAACGACCGTCCGCATTCAAGTGCCGAAGTAAATAGGCTGCTGCCGCTTCAGCCGCTTGTTCAGCCGACCAAGGCGTATTGTCGAATTGTGTCCAATCGGAAGTATTTCCTTTTGCCAGGGAAGCTTGTTTTTCTCCTCCACAAGAGAAAATAGCCGCCACGCTCACTATAATTAGCCAGATGCGCATGTTTCCAGCCTTGAGTTTAACAAATGATTCAAGCGCTGGCGATGACTCTGACCAAGCAAGGGGCGCTGCATAGTAGAACGCTACCTGTGCGTATCTGTCGGCGAGAGGTGCTCTCGGCCAGAATCTGCGTTATCATTCCGATGTGAATCGTGAAGAATTTTTGGCAGGGCTTTTGGAGGTTATGGAATCCAAGGAGCATTGGGCTTGGGCTTCTTTCACGGACGGTACAGTCAAAAAGGAACTTCTTCATTTCCACTTCGAGCAGGAGTATGAAACTTATGTAAGAGATTTTCCGGTCCTAATTGGCTGGGCATTTGTCCAGTGTCCGTCCGCGGAAGCGAGGCGCGAGTTGGCGGAAAACCTATTCGAAGAAGAGACCGGAGGGTTGGTAGCCGGACGCCCGCACCCTGAGCTTTTCTTGGAGTACCCGCGCGGCTTGGGCATGGACCTCAAGCGTTTTGAGGTCATTGAGTTATTGCCTGCCGCTCAGCAATATAGAGATGTTATCGACAACTGCACCCAAAAGCGCGGCTGGTCTGTTGCTGCTGCTGTGACAACACTCTTTATTGAGGGCACTAAATACGAGCGGGGAGAAGTTGACTCAAATGCCCCCAAACGTCCAGAAGTCCCTCTAGAACAGCATCCACTGGTACTCCATTATGGATTGCCCCTGGCGGGCTTGGCACTAACGAAGGCCCATCGAAAAGTGGAAGGCGCTCACCGGCAGAGCGCATGGCAAGTACTTTTGGACTGTGTGCCTGGTAACGATCGTGAATCAGTGATTGCCGGGATGAATGACATGCTTCTCGCTTGGAAGAGTTATCGAGATGCAGTCGCAATTGCGTGTGGCCTCACTAAATAGTCAGTGCTGACTGTTTCATCCTCACAAGGATAACTACATACTGCACAAGCGCATCTGATGTCCGCTTGTGTTCGGACTACTGCGACTCGGAATCCCCATGCATATATCTACAACTTCTCTGCTTGGCATCGTCTTCTTAGGACTGAGCTTTGCCGCCACATTTTTAATGTTCCATTTATGGGGATACGAATACGATGAGGTAAACAAGAAGAGTTCAGCACCTCAGTGGAAGATGAATATCCATAGGGGGATTGGCTTTGCCTACGTCGCCATCTACATCATCATGATGACTGAGATGGTTCCGCGCTTGTGGGAGTACCAGGTTGAGTTCCCAGCTCGGACAGTCGTGCATGTTGTGTTGGGAACGGTAATTGGCGTTGTCCTATTGATCAAAGTGAGCATAATTCGCTTCTTTAGGCACCTCGAAGAGTGGATGCCTGCCCTTGGTGTTTCTCTGCTCATGTGTACGGTGCTCTTGGCAGTGATGTCATTGCCGGCTTTCTACCGGGAAAAGGCACTGGCAGACGGAGCAGTTGGTGGAAGCGTGTATTCTGTGGAGAATCGCACCAGAGTCGCTAGGCTATTGCCGGAGGCGGGGCTGCCAGAAGATGCAAACATAGAAGAACTCGCAAGCGAAAAGTCACTGGAAGAAGGCCGGCAGGTACTGCTGGGTAAGTGTATCGCTTGTCACGACTTGAAGACCGTGATCGCCAAAGCCCGGACTCCTTCGGATTGGGTCAGAACCTCCAAGCGTATGGCGCTAAAACCAAGTTTGGCGGCAGTGATTTCGCTAGAAGAGAGCTATCAAGCAGCGACCTATCTGATCGCAATAACTCCGAGCTTGCAGCAATCAGCAAAATCCAAGCGCGCAAATGATAAAGAGCGGGGTGTGAGTCAGGAGGCAGTTGAAGCTGTACTCGTGGCAGACGAAACACCGGACGCGGCACCAGAGGTCATGATGGATGCCGGAGTGCCCGAGGCCGTCGAGGCTATCGAAGATAAGAAGAATTCTAAAGTTAAGAAGCCGAAGAAGCCCAAGAAACCAAGAAAAGACAAAACGGCGCCTGTGGTGTCTGCAGGAACGCCTACAGAAACGACACCTCCGAAGGTCGTGGAGAAGCCAAAGCCCAAATACGATGCAGCCAAAGCGAAAGAGCTTTTCAATGATGAGTGCTCTTTGTGCCACGGAATTGGCGATGTCGACGATGCACCACCGACATCACGAGACGAAGTAAATAGTGTCCTGCGCCGTATGGTGGGCAACGGTCTCGATTTGGAGAAGGAAGACCTGTCATTGATCCGCAAATATATGCTCCGGCGCTACGTAAAAAAATAGCCGTCAAATAGGCCGTTCTGATTGGCAGTGCACTTGCCGAATTGGTTGGTGCCATTGCCGGCCTGCGAAGCGTAAACAGCGAGCCCGCAGGCCGTGTGATTGAGTCCACTCAGCTCGTGAGGATCTCTTCCCAGTTCTCACTCGCGATTTCGTGCACGATGTGTTGGACGCACATCGAGCCCTCGTAGGCAGCTGCAGTTAGACCGCCAAAGCCACTCTTGGTGTCTCCCACTAGATAGACTCCTTCTTCACTTGTCCTGCCGGCTTCGTCGGCCTCAGAAACCTCCATATTCCACATGTTGTGGACCAAGGGGATACCCAGCCGAGTCGCAAAGTCGGTGGCGGGCACTGAGAAATCATCTCGGATGAATCCAGCGTCCCTGGCAATGCACCTTCCATCCGTCAATTCTACGCCGACCAGACGCCCTTTCTCGGACACGAGCTTCGCGATCGAAGCTTCTTCCACACTCACGCCACGCGAGGTGAGACTTTTTCTCACGCTAGGACTGAGTACTCGGCCATTGGTGAAAACCACCAGGTCCTCGGACCAAACCCCGACCACGGGTACAAAGTGCTCCGCTGCATCCCCCGCAAATATCGCCAAGCGCTCGTCGGCATGTTCAAAGCCGTCGCAGAAGGGGCAGGGAAACACGCTCCTTCCGTACACCTCCTCCAGGCCCGGTATGCCCAAGAGTGAGAGTTCATCTCTGTAACCGGTGGCGATGATAAGACGCTTTGTCAGCGAGACCCGACCCGCGGCGCTGTGCACGGCAAATCCCTCGGGCACTCGCTCTACCGTGGCGACAGAACCCACGAGATATTCCACAGACTCGTATTGGCGCATTTGCTCCTTGGCGATGCTCAGCAGCTCCAGAGGATGTACGCCATCACGGGTGAGAAAGCCGTGGGCGGCCGCGCTCACCGCATTGCGGGGATTCTCCGCATT
>JAESTW010000751.1 GCA_016763395.1 Kofleriaceae bacterium | reverse complement strand
CTACCTACATCCGCAAGCCACCTTTCTTCGAGGGACTCAGCGAGGACGCCAAGGCGCCTACCGATATAACTGGTGCGCGCTGCCTGGCCAAACTCGGCAACTCGATCACCACCGATCATATTTCTCCCGCCGGTGCCATCGCTCCGGACAGTCCTGCCGGAAAGTACCTATTGGCAAACGGCATACCCATTTCTGACTTCAACTCCTACGGCAGCCGCCGGGGTAACCACGAAGTGATGATGCGCGGAACCTTCGCCAACATCCGATTGCGCAACGAACTCGCTCCGGGCACCGAGGGTAGCTGGACGAGTCATCAGCCAAGCGGCGAAACCATGAGCATCTTTGATGCCTCGGTAAAGTACCAAGAGGAGAAAGTCCCACTTGTTATCATCGCAGGCACCGAATACGGAACCGGCTCCTCACGAGATTGGGCGGCCAAGGGCACCTTGCTACTCGGAGTCAAAGCCGTCATCGCCAAGAGCTACGAGCGAATTCACCGCTCCAACCTCATTGGCATGGGCGTTCTTCCGCTTCAGTTCATGGGCGATGACACCATCTCAAGCCTGGGTCTTGATGGCACAGAAGAGTTCTCAATCACTGGAATCAGCGAAGGGCTCGAGGCAAAGAAGGTCTTGCAAGTGAGCGCCGGCGACAAGAGCTTCCAAGTTCTGTGCCGAATTGATACCCCACAAGAAGTAGAGTACCTGAAGGCTGGCGGCATCTTGCAGTACGTTCTTCGGCAGATGCCTAAGTAGGTGCAGCACGAGCCAGTGCCATGAGCCAGTACCTCTATAGATGAGGACTAGCTTCCAAGGGTCAGTACTTACATGTACTGGCCCTTTTGTTTTTCGGTGGCTTCCCCTATACCTGCGGCAGTAGTACCAGATCGCCCATTGATCCCAGCTCCTTTCAACTACAGGCTTGAGCCCGAGGCTAAGAAAGCGTTGAGTGAATCCAAAGCCCTTGCTACACTGGGCCGGTGATCACCCGTGTTTCCGCTTGCGTTGTTCTGAGTATTCTCGCCCTGCAGGGTTGTGATAGCGGCGAAATTTTCCTTCCCGAAGACGTCGTTGTTCCCAACCCAAAGTGTGAACTTGACTCGCCGCCGCCAGCGCCCGAAATCTTGACGCCTACCCTGGGCGAACTGAAACAGCCTGAAGACGTCATTGCCATTGAACTTGCCGCCAATGCCTCCGGTGAAGCCCGACTTCTCGATATCGAGATGTGGTTACTAGCAGGCGATGGAACACCCATACTCAAAGTGTGGGGAGCAGAATCGACTGGCGATACCCTCGATTTGAGTTCCGGACAATTTGAACTCGGCTTTGATGCGCTCGATAGCTGGAAGCGCTACGCAGTCCGCGCTCGCTCCCGTGAAGGCGGTGAATTTTGTGATTTTGGTGATTGGAGTAATTACCAAGACTTCAAAATAGACGATGGCTCAGAACTCTACTTCGACGAAGATATCATTCGGGACGTTGAAATCACTCTCGGGCAAGAGAGCTATGATCTCATTGACGCCGAAGCCTTGCCACCAGATTGCGTACCCTACAGCCGCCCCTACCATCCAGGAACGGTCACCTTCGACGGCGTTACGTATGAAAATGCTGGCGTTCGAGTCAAAGGTGGTTGTGGCTCTTCCCGTACCTTGTCCGAAAAAGCCTCGTTTAAGATTAACCTCAGCGATTATAGCGAAGGTGGCCCGTGTCCGATGACTCGACGCGCTCGAGGGTTAAAGCGAATCACTGTCAACAACCAAGTGCAAGACCCATCGCATGCCCACGAGCGTCTGGCCTATCACTTCTATGATTTACTCGGTATTCCCGTGCCTCGGCGTGCCCCGATCCGAGTTCACGTCAACGGCGATCTCTGGGGATTTTACTTACATCTCGAAAGCATCGACCGGCGCTTTTTCAGACGGCGCTATGAAGCATCCGCGGCAGAGGGAATGGTCTACGAGGGCACCTATTTCTGCAATCTTACCCCGGACAACAAGCCCGCGCTTATGGGGCCTGAGACCTGCTTCTCGCAAAAGTTCAGCGACACTTGCTCGACCCCCGATCCCAATGGTGATCCATTCGACTACAGCCCATTGCGCACCTTTATCGACCGAATCGATTCCCTCACCGACCAAGAATATTATACCGAGATTCAAAAGATCGTGGACTTCCCCACCTTCCTCCGGCAGTGGTCAGCCGACGCCATCATGAACCATTGGGACGGCGCGGTCTTTGACATTCTCAATAACTACCGCGTCTATCACAATCCATTTACGGACAAGTGGGTCATCATCCCAACCGGTATGGATCAGAGTTTCAACTTAAACCAGCGTACCGTCGACCCATGGCAGCCAGGCACGGTAATCGCCACCCGATGTCTACGGATTCAAGAGTGCGAAGATGCCTTCGCAGTCGCATTGCGAGAAACTCTTAATATCTTTGAAAACGCCGATATGGTAGCGCGGACCAATGCGATTCGCACTCAGATTACCGCTGATGTGCTCGCTGACCCAAGGCAGAGTTCCAACAACTTTGAATCACGAATCGACAGAACGATCACCTTTATCGAGGGCCGTAGAGTGTTTATCGAAAACGCCCTAAGCGCACATGGATACTGAGCCCAAGTGCTACAGTCGTTTCCAGCGTTTCAGAGCTTCAAGCGCCGTGTCTTTCGAGTCAAAGACAGCGATAAAGCAGTTCTTGTGACAGAACCGAGCGCCCGGCACGCCCACAACCTGGGACAAAGCTTCGCCCTCTAGCCCAGCCCACTCTTCGGGAAGCTTGCGTTTGTCCCGACGAGACTCGGACGACGCAGGGATGGTCACCACTCGCCAGTCGTCCTTCCCCGGAAAGAGTACGTAGTCTGTCGGATGCTCTGCCCCACCCTCTTCGAAGTAGGCCGGTTTCCATTTGAGATATTCGTCAAAGAACAGCACCCGACTGCCTTCGGAAACAGCTGTCTTCATCGCCTCGCGAACGACCGCAGCCGCACTCGAACTTCTCTCATGCCCGATACGAACGCCTTCGACAATATCGATCGCCATCTCGACAGCACGGCCAAACCAGTGATCAAAATCGCCACTCGCCGCCCGCTCCACCAAGAGTCCAACCATCGTAGAAAAACACGGAACGCCCTCCTCGGACGAGCGGCTGCCCACGTCCACAGCGTCTACATAGTCAACAATCTCTGCGCGCAGCACACGGGCGATTGCAGCCTTGGTATG
>JAESTW010000067.1 GCA_016763395.1 Kofleriaceae bacterium | reverse complement strand
GCCGTCGTAACCATCAGCCTCTTCGTCATCAGCATCATCATCATAATCATCATCGTCGTAATCAGCATAGCTATCATAATCATCATCATCATCATCAGCATATCCATCATCATAATCAACATCATCATCATCATCATCGTCATCATCATCGTCATCAGCGGCACGTCGAGAAGCTTGCAGCCGTCTTTCAACCAAGATCACGAGTTTGCGCGCATGCTCTACTAGGCCGCCCTCGGTTCCAGCGGAGTCCAGAAACTCGTTGTACAACTCCAGCGCGCGTTCATCATCACCGGCCAATTCGGAGACTTGCGCAATATTAAAGAGTAGTGTCGGGTGAGGAATAATTGAGTATGCCTCTTCAAACTCCTTCACAGATCTGCGAAAAAAACGTTGCGCACGCCTGTCGTCACCAGCATCTTGCGCATCTTGCCCCCGTTGCTTGAATTTCTGTCCGGCAACAACATGCCCACTGGCCTGATCTTTGGCACTTTTGGCATAGGCATGCCCTGCGCTCCCACCAACGAGGACGCCGCACACCAGCAAAAGGATTGCAAAACGCATCGCAGCTGAGCGTACGATAGTTTTCAGCGAGTTGCTATCTGTCCGCCGATCTTCCCAAATCCCATACATAAGCGTTTAGTACTGCGCTTCCACTCGCTAGGTAATCGAAGTTCACCGTGTCAAAGACATCACTACCTAGGTGATAATGCGGAGTCGTATCACCATTGACAAATTCTTCTGTGATCCCCAATGCCGGAAATCCCTGTTCCCGAAACGCCGTGTGGTCACTCCCCGCTGTATTGGTAGGCAACAGAGAAACACTCAATCCATGTCGAGCAATACTTGCTGCAACCCGATCAATTTCCCCCGGAATTGCCAACTCGATTTCAATTTGCCAATCACCGTCCTCGTCCCAACCCAGCTGATCGACAGTCGTCACTCCTAGAACCCTGGTTCCATCCTGCACAAGCTTCGCTGCGTAGGCGCGACTGCCCACCAGGCCAATTTCTTCCTCATCGAAAAACACGAAACGGAGCTCTGCGGTAAAGGAGCAGGCCTGTTCTCTCATCAAACGAGCGCTCGCCAATACCGCGGCGACTCCTGTTGCATTGTCGTTGGCGCCCGGACTTCCAGGAACCGAGTCAAAATGCGCCCCAACCACGTACACGCCATCGGTACTTCCCGCCAAACTCGCGACCAAGTTTGTGCCGCTGCCGTAGTCATGGCGCTCCACCACGTAGCCGATTACCTCTAGCTCAGCGCTGAGGTAGTCACGGGTTCGCTGACGATTGCTCACCGTAGCTCGGTCACTCAGTTGCACGCCTGGAGCTATTTCTTCTTCCCCCGATAGCTTGCCTACAACCTCGCGCTGCATCGATCCAAGCCAAGTAGGCGAGGCCGTATCCAGCTGGCAATCCTCCGCTCCTGAATCGACCGAGAGCCCAGAGTCCGGCTCCGAGGACTGCTCAGAATCGCATGCCCCCAGCCCGAGCATCAGCACTGTCATGCCCACAATCTGCGAAGCTCTACTACTAGTATGAGAAACCATCATCGACAACCTATCTCAGTTTTATAGAAAGCTCACATTGGCTGCTGCGAGAATAACCAAGAGATCCCTACGCCTTCCCTACTACACCGAGCTTAAAATTGAAGCGCGCCTCGAAAAATCAGCCAACTATCTAAAATTATACATTTTTTTAGAAACTCAAAGAATACCAGGAATACTGTGCGACATCGGAGTGCAACCTGGCTCTTGAGAGTGCAGGCCGAAGCCCTCCTACTCCCCACACTTTATCTTCGGCCTGCCCCCTCCCAAGCCCCATGCTATAGACGAATCGCAGTTTTCAGCGGTAGGCTCTGCATGAAAGTTTTCTACAACTTTACCCAATACACACACTAAGAACTGAAAGTTACATTATGAAAAACATGAAATCGATTTTTGTTGGTCTTGCTCTTACTGCTTCCTTCGCTTTTGCTGGCTGTGGCAGTGACGTCGTCAAGGAATTTGAAGCTGTTGTCGACAAGATGTGCGCTTGCGACACCATGGAATGTGCCACGAAAGCTGGCAAAGCTATGGATAAAATAAAAGAGGGCGACAAGCCAAGTGAGTCCGACATGAAGAAAATCGGCGAACTGACCATTAAGATGAGTGGTTGCATGGAGAAGCTAGCCAAAAAAGAAATGGAAGCCGCTACTAAGTAGTCGGTCGTTTCGAGAGCGAGCGAGCGTGATTCATCTCACTCATATTCGTCTCGCTCTCCTCAAGAGCACACAAGCCCGGCAATACAGCTGGGCTTGCGTCGTTTCGGCTTCTGTCGTTTCTAAGGCAGTCCCTCGAGACTAGGCGCCGCTCAGTCGACACGTAGCTAGCTACTTGTCGAACACAACCAAAAACTGCCCGTTGAAAATTTCGGTGGTAGGTCGAAACTTCCATCGGCGAATCCGGCTGACAAGACACTGTCCCATGTCTGTTCCCGCTAATGAGGGAATCCTCACACTGCTGACTTTTCCATTCAAGCCGACTTTTACGTTGACCAAGGTCTTGGGAACCTTCAGCAGCGGGTCTCGCTTGAGCGATCGCTCGTAGCACATTTTTAGCGCTATCTGGTTCTTCCGATAGGCGCGTGACAAGTCGTCCCCGTCCAATGGGCCTGTCGGGCCGACCGAAGTTGGCCCATTCAAGTCGACCTCACCGGTGTCCCTGGGGTTTTTCTTAGTAATGATATTGACTGGATTCTTACCGCCATTGCGCTTGATCGGATTCCAGTTCTTGGGACGAATCGTTTTGCCCGAATTCTTGTCCGGCACCGTCTCGTCTGGCACCTCGGCAGTCGTGTCCGGTTTAATTTGGGGTTGCGTGGGCGCCCGTGTATCTGAATTGGTGTACCCCAATCGGTCGCTGCCACCAACACTGCCTCGAGTTAGGCGCTTGCCACTCTCGTCGCTGCCGCCGCTAGAAACAAAGAAAATAACGACTCCTGCGATTACCGCACCACCCAAAAGCACTAGTGGTAGAAGTAAGCCGCCGCGTTTGCGCTCTTTCTCGG